>NZ_JBJMQP010000190.1:0-143700 GCF_045802625.1 Hyalangium sp.
TCCCGGATGATGACGGCTGTGGCCGGCTCTTCTCCCACGCGCACATCCAGCTCGAAGGAGCCTCGGCCGATGACCTTGCGGAACGTCACGGGCAGCGCGAGCTGGGTCCACGTGGGCGGGATCGACTCGGGTCTCCCCTCACCTTGCAGCACCAGGGTGGGGACCTGCTGCTCTCCGATCTGGGCAAAGGTCCCCATCCGGGCCGAGAGGCTCACAAGCGTCGTGTCCCCCGGCCTCTTGCAGCTCCGAAACAGCAGAAGCGTCACCGGCTGATCAGGGAGCGCGCGCCCCTGGTAGTTGATCTGCCCCACGCACTGCGCGGACTGCCACCGGGCCTCCTGCGGCTGGGTCGCGAGGAAATAGCCGCCGAAGAGCAACAGGGTCAGCGTCGAGCCCGCGGCCAGGTAGCGCAGGCGGCGATCTCGCCGCTGGTTCTCCACGCTGGCCGGGGGCGTGATGTGGTGCTGGACCCAGTCTTCCAGCAGGGGAATCGTGATGCGCTCGTGTCCTTCCCGGTGCTCGACGAGCCCCATGCGGCGCAGGCGCTCCAGGGACAGGTCACACTGCTCGGCGGAGACCTGGCCCTTCAGGCTGTTGCAGAGCGTCTTCACGGTGCGAGGGCGCTGGCTGGCCACCACCTCCAACACCTGCTTGTCGGTGGGGTCCAGCCAGGGGAGCAGGTTGCCCCGGAAGGTGTCGCTGGTCCCCGCGACCTGGACCGCGGCCCGCGCGATGTCCCTCTTGCGGACGTGCAGCTCCTGGAGGGGGCTCACCGCGCTCGCGCGCCGCCGCAGCTGAATGGCCTGGCTGCAGAGGCTGCGCACGACGCGGACATTGCCAGCGGAGAGCTCGTAGATGCGCCGCAAGGCGGCTTCGTCGAAGGTGACGTTGATCTGTCGGCCGAGCTCCGTGCACATCCTCCGCACATCCTCGAGCGAGAGCAGCTCGACGCGCAGGACATGCACCTGGTTGGCCAGCGGGTTGGCCCACCCCGAGAGCACGGTGTCGCTCAGCTGGGAGCCCGCCAGACTCGTCACCACCACCGCACAGGCACCCGCCCGGCTCTGGTCCGCGAGCGAGGTCCAGAACAGTCGCGCATCCCGGCGCTCCTCCTCCGAGGCCCGCTCGTCCGTCAAGGCGGAGATGCAGAAGTCCGCGTCCTCGATCACCAGGACGATGCGCTGCCCTTGCGCCCGCTCCTTCGCCGAGGAGATCGCTGCCTCGAGCCGCTCGCGAATCCCCGGTGGGGGCCCAGCGGTGGCAGGGGCCTCGAGCGCGCGCCCCACGAGCGCTGCCACCTCGGACACGCGGCGCTCGGAGACCTCGATGCAGCGGACGCTGACGAAGCGCGCGTCCTCGAGGCCATAGCGCGCCAGCTCGATGAGCGCGGTCTTGCCGGTGCCAGGCAGGCCCGTCAGCGAGATGAACGGGGTGGCCTCCTGGAGCAGCCGCGTCAGCTCGTTGACGAGGCGCCGCATGCCGAAGACGGCCGTCGGATCCACCTTCCGCGAGCCGATCGCGAAGACATCCGGGGGCGTGTGGAAGTCCGAGAGCCGCTCCAGGAAGATCTGGTGGGGCTGCTTCTCCTTGAGCGCGCTGGCCAGCTCCCGGACATGCAGCGGGAGGACGATGGCGCCGAACTTCTTCCGGAGCTCGAAGATCCGTCCGCGGACTCCGCCCCCGAGCTCCTCCGAGTCCACGATGGCGATGACGACCTTGCGAGCGCCGCTCTCCAGCAGGCTGAGGTGCTCTTCGAGCGGCTCGCTGTACTGGATGAAGGTCCGGGTCTGGAGACGCGCCTCGCGGCTGTCGGCGCCCGCGACGAAGATGGCGAAGAAGGGCTGCGAGCCGCTCTGCTCGAAGAGCGGATGCCCGAGCTGGACGACGTTGCGCGCCACGGGGTGAAAGCCGTCGAAGAGCGAGCGAAGGAATTGGACGACTGTCATCGCGTGCAGCTGGAAGGTGCCCGGCAGGAGGGGAGCCAGCCCCTCCCAAGGCGTCTCGCGTCCACTCAGCCCCGTGCCCGTCGGCCTTGGGAACCCCGGGAGCGTGAACTCCATGTCGTGGAACACGCTGGGATCAGATGCGGACGGAGGGGGCGGCGCGATGGGAAGGGGAAGGGGGACGCCCGTCAGCGGTCCGATGGCCTCGGTGAAGGCCGCGGCCAGCTCGTGGGCGCTTGGGAAGCGCTCGGCCGGAGCCTTGGCCAGCGCGCGGAGGAAGAACGCGTCGAGGCCCGTGCCCAGCTCCTGGAGGATCTGGGAGGGAAGCAAGGGCTTCTCCTGGAGGATCTTGGCGAACATCGCCATGGCGCTGTCCGCCTCGAAAGGAAGGTGGCCCGTGAGCGCTTCGAACAGGACGACAGCCAGCGACCAGAGATCCGCGGAAGGGCCTACCGCTGAGGAGCCGAGGAGCTGCTCCGGGCTGAGGTAGGAAGGGGTGCCGAGGACCAGGTTCGTCGGCGTCAGGTGCCGGGGTTCCTCATTTCGAGGCTGCGGGAACTTCGCGACCCCGAAGTCGAGCACCTTGACGGACTCGCTGCCGCCACGCGTATCGAAGAAGATGTTCCCCGGAGTGATGTCCCGGTGGATGAGCCCCACGCCATGTGCCGACTCCAGGGCGGCCGCGACCCCTTGAGCGATCAGGAGGCACGTCTTCAAGGGTACGCGTTGAGTACGCCCGAGCCGCGTGGAGAGCGACTCGCCCTCAAGCATCTCCATGATGAGATAGGGCGTGCCCTCCTCGATGCCCGTGCTGAAGATCTGGACGACATGGGGGCTGCGAAACCTGGCGAGCGAGCGCGCCTCATTCGAGAAGCGCTGCAGGGCGGAGGTCGATTCCGTGGCCAGGCTGCTGAGGAGCTTGATCGCCACGGGCCGATCGAGTTGGACATCGTGGGCTTCCCAGACCGCACCCGTGCCGCCCATGCCAATCAAGCGCTTGAGCAGGAACTGCCCGGCAATCAACTTCCCTTCTTGCGGCAAGAGCACGTGGCACTCCAGCGGGATCCAGGCAGGCTACCAGCCCAGGAGCGCACCTTAGCAGGGGTGTACGCTGCCCGGATTTGCGCTGGGCGAGGCCCTGATAACCCCCGCGCCACCGGCTGCGCCCACCATGCTTCCAGCGTGTTCATTTCTTCCCCCCCTCGTTGTTCTTCCAGAGGACGCGCAGGATGGCGAGCTCGGCCCGGGTGGGCTGGGGAGTGGCGCTCTCATGGGGCCAGATTACGACGAGCGTCGTAACTGTAAACGACGCTCGTCGTAGATGTCGCCGCTCGCGTTCTCCCCAGACTATCTTGCGGGGATGGACAGCATGGAGAGGACACCAGCGTTCTTCAATCAATGGAGCCAGGGACGGCTGCCCGGGCTGTTGGGGGTCGACATCATCGAGCTCGCTCCCGGGCGCTTGAGAGCGAGGCTGCCGGTACGGCCGGAGTTGCTGGCCCCCAACGGCTACCTCCATGCGGGCACCGTGGTGGCGTTCTCGGACACCTGTGCAGGGTATGGGTGCATCACCAGCCTGCCGGAGGGGGCGAGCAGCTTCACCACGATCGACCTGAGCTCCAACTTCCTGGGGACGGCCCGCGCTGGAGTCATCCTGGCGGAGGCCCTCATGCGCCACGGAGGACGCACCACTCAGGTGTGGGACGTCACCGTGACGCATGAGGAAAACAACAAAGTCATCGCTTTGTTTCGGTGCACGCAACTGCTGCTGAAATGAAAGGACCTACGCGAAGGCTTGCAGGGGGCTCAGCCGGAAGCGCGGCAGCGGCTTCAAGAGCAGGTACAGGCTGATCACCAGCAGGCTCACCTCCAGCGGCAGCCGCCAGGGTTGAGCGGTGACGGCAATGTCATGCACCCGCACCGGGTGGCCCATGGCGTTCGGCACGCCGACCGTGAGCGTGGCCACGATCATGTCCACCATGAGCGGGAAGGCTGTCATTCGCGTGAGCTGCGTGGAGAAGCGCTGGGGCAGGAAAGGGCTGATCATCAGCAGCGCGCCGCAGATCACCTCCACCAGGCAAACCATATAGGCATTGAAGAGCGGGAAGGGGACGCCGATCGCGGAGAGGTACACCGCGAAGCCCTCGGGCCCCCGCGGCAGGACGATGGCGTCGGTCCCCAGGTGGATCGAGTCGAAGAACTTCACCTGCCCGAGGAAGATGAAGATCACCCCTGCAAAGACTCGCAGCAAGAAACGCCCGCGGGACTCCATGAGCTGCGGAAGGTGAAAGGATGGCTCTCGCGATACAGTGCTTTGAGTTTTCATGAAACACCTCCCTGAAGTGTGAATCCGCGCAACGAATGACTGCCATTCACTGCTGCTGAGAGGTTGCAAGGGTGGGGCCAGCAAGGCCCTCACCCGTAACCGTGTGAATCGTTGGAAAGAAACCGTGGAACTCGCGCCAGCACCGCGCAAGCTGCGACGCGCGTGCGCACTCCATCTGTCCTGAAAGAAGACAGAATCCGAGGGTGAGATGCGATGGGCCACTGTAGTGCCTTGGCGGATGTTTCCATGCTCGCCGGGTAAAGCACGTTTGTTTGACTTCCTTATTTTGTTGGATTTCGGGGTTAAAATGTTCTAAAGAGTCTGTAATCCCCCTCGGGGAGCCCGTGCCGGGACCGTGGGATGGATCCATTCCGGGACAACAAGGAGACACCAAGCATGTTCAAGAAAGCGGCAGTTCTCGTGGCGAGCTGTGGCGCGTTGCTGGCCGGCTGCGGTACCGATCTGCAGACCGAGAACCAGGAGATCGTCTCCAACCTGATCGAGGCGGGGTTTCGGGCCGACGACATCATGATCGTCGACGACTCCGTGTACGTAGGTCTTGACGCTCAGGTGAGCCTCACGGCGTCCCGGGAGATGCTCCAGCACGACAAGCAGACCCAGGAGCAGTTCAGGACGACCAACCTCGTTGGCACCGGCGTGACGAAGATCTGCGTCGTCCCCACCTCCCAGTTCAACAGCTACCCCAATCTCAGCGCGGGGCTCGATCTGGCCATCGACAACTACAATAGCCAGGGGCTCCGGCTGACCTTCGCGCGGGGCTCGGCCTCCGACTGCACCGCGACCATCAGCGCGAAGACCACGACCGGCGCCGGCGGCTCTTCTGGATTCCCCACGGGCGGCAAGCCCTACGGCACCATCAATATCGGCACCGGGACGGACAGCTACGGCGCTGATGTGTGCGAGCACGTCATCACCCACGAGATTGGCCACACGATCGGCTTCCGCCACTCGGACTACTACGATCGGTCCATCAGCTGCGGCGGCGCGGCCTCCAACGAAGGCGCCTCGAACGTGGGTGCCATCCTCATCCCCGGGACGCCGAGCACGGCCAAGGTGGGCGGGTCGATCATGAACTCCTGCTTCCGGGCGAGCGAGACCGGCGAGTGGAGCACCTCTGACAAGACTGCGTTGAAGGCCCTCTATCCGTGACGCTGAGGGGGTCGATCCTCGCGGGCACCCTCCTCCTGGGCGTTGTGGCCTGTGGAAAGGATGAGGTGCCCGTGGATCCCCCGGTCTGCGGTAATTCGAAGCTGCCAGAGGTGCACAGCCTCTGGCAGTGCGGCCCGACCCTGGATTTCACCCCCATCAACAGCTACCAGGGCGAGTTCGCTGACGTCGTCCAGGACAGGGAAGACGCCGTCGCTCTGATCGACGGACGCTGCACCGGAACGTTGATTGCGGCGAGCGCGGGGCCGGTGGTGGTGACCGCGGGGCACTGTGTGGGGCTCGGGGACCGGTCGCTGCTGGTCTTCAACTTCGAGGACAACCCGGACGGCGATCCGCTGGTGACCGAGGGCTCTGTCATCGAGCAATCGCTCGACCCCGACTATGCGCTCATCCAGCTCGACGAGCTTCCCGCGGCCACGCCCGTCTTGCTGACGACCCAGGCCACCGAGCGGTTGGCGATCATCCAGCATCCCCGGGGCCATCCCAAGGTCATCGCTGAAGGCAACTTCCTGGCCTCATGTCATCAGCTTGTTTACTACACGGACCTGGACACCCTGGTCGGGAGCTCCGGCGCTGGCGTGCTCAACCGTCAAGGCTACCTGCTGGGCATCCACACCGACGGCGATTGCGACGAAGAGGGCCACGGAACCAACAGGGGCTGGACCGCGGAAGCCATTGTCGAAGCGTCCCCGTACCTGCAGAGCACCGACATCGCTGATCGTTGAGGCCCATTCACGAATGCGCCGATAACGGTTGGACAGCTCTGCCGGAGTCGCTCGGTTTTGACCTGTCGGCGCGGATCAGCGAGAACGGGGCATGGTCATTTGCCCGATGTGCCTTCAATCGACCGTCGGAGAGCAAGGCGAAGAGATCACCTGCACCCATTGCGCGACGCGATTTGTCCCGGGTCAGCCAGTTGCTCTGAAGGCGCGGCATCCTCCGCAGAAGAAGACATCGAGGCCAAGGGCCTCGCCTGCGTTGATTCTGTGCGCGCTGGTTCCCTTCGTCGCTCCGGTGGCCGCGCTGGTGGCCGGGCTGGCCGCAGACAACCTCAGCCCAAACTCCTTCGGCATGGCTTTTTTCCCTGTGGCGGTGATGACCTTCCTCGGCTGCTGGCTGTTGGGAGGTCTTGCGGTCGTGAAGGCCAAGAGAATCGGTTCGCGCTGGAGCACCGTGGCCGCCGTCGGAATCGGGTTCTCGCTCATCGAAACTCCGCTCTTCTGCTATCTCGTATTCACCGCCGCAATGCACGGGATGCCACGTGGCTGACTTCGGAGGAAGGCAGGAGCGGGAGCGCATCCCTTGATCTCCTCGGCGCTGATCTGGGCCGGAGTGAGGCCCGCGGCTGCGGCCTGGGCCTCCACTTCGGCTGATGAAACTCCCGCTCGAATCAGTACCCGAGCCGCTCGGCCACGTAGTGGTCGAGCTGCCGGTGCCAGGTGGACCAGTCGTGGGGCATGTCGTGGCCCCAGATGTCCAGGTTGTGGGGGATGCCGCGCTGGTGCAGCAGGTGGCTGAAGTGCTCCGAGAAGTGGGGGTGCTCCCACGCGCCGCGGCTGGACACCAGGTGGATGCGGCTGTGGTGGCGGAGCAGGTCCAGCGCAGGACCCTCGGACAGGTTCGGGACGTAGGAGACGGGGTTGTTGAAGTAGACCTCGTCACTCCAGTAGCCGTGGAGGAGCTCCGGCTGGAGATCGTAGAGGCCGCCCAGGCCCAGGAGCACCTCGAATTGATCCGGGCGCCGGAAGAAGGCGTTGGCGGCGTGGAAGGCCCCGAAGCTGGCGCCCACCGCGCCGATGCGCGCGTGATCATTTCCCAGGCAGCCGCGGATGTACGGGACGATCTCCTGCTCCACGTACTCCGAGAAGAGCGCCTGGTTGCAGGCCTTCTCGTGCATGGGCATGCCGTGATTCAGCCACGCCCAGGGGTTGATGCTGTTGATGCTGAAGAGCTGGAGCCGGCCGGCGAACAGGTGGTGCGCGACGGCCTGGATGAGCCCCATGCGCTCGGCCTCGAGGAAGTCGCCTCCGGCGGTGGGGAAGAGCAGCAGCGCGGGGCCCCAGTGGCCGTAGCGGGCGACGGGCATGTCCATGCCCAGCCGGTGGCTGTACCAGCCGAAGAGCTCCCGGCGCAGGTGCGGATCGACGAATGACATGAGGGTGGTCTCCTCGGTGAGTGGGCCCGCCCTCTCTTAGCAGGCTCGTGAGCACCGTCCAGCGGCCTGCGCCCCGCCGCCACCCGTCTCCAGGGTGGACACCTGCTGACAACCGCGTGGACAGCGGGCCCTGCCCCGCCCATGAATTCAATGGGATACAGTAGGGCACGGCCCTTGCTCTCCTCGAGAACATGAACCCGACCTATCCCATCCACCGCTCTTCCCTGGCGCTCCCCGTGCTCTCCTTCATGGCGGGGGGGATCACCCTCATCCTGGGGGCTGGCGCAGGGTTTTTCTGGCTCAGCTACTACTTTGTTTTCATTGGACTGGTGCTGGGGGTGCTGAATGTGGCCGCGTGCTTCGGGACGGTCTTCATGGGCGCCGCTGCGTACAAGGCCGCTAGCAGGGGAAGAGGCCTCGCCATCGCCGGGATGGTGATGGCGTTGCTCAGCCTGCTCCCCAACTTCCTCTGTTTTGGGTCTCTGTGGTTCCGCTCGAGCGAGTGAAGGCTGGCGCGCAGCGCCCCGCTCAGGAGTGAGGCTTCGGCGCCGTGTCCGGCTCGGGCGGTGGGGGCGCGTCGCCCTCCGCGTCCGCGTCCGCCAGCAGCAGCTCGCGCACCTTGCGCAGGCTCTCGCGCGTCTTGTCCACGAAGGCGTTCTGCGAGCCGATGCGCTCGGCCGCCTCCAGCGTCCGCTCGTAGATGTTGATGGACTTGGTGAGCAGCACGCGGATCTTCTTGCGCAGCTCCTGGCGGTACACCTGGGCCTCCTCCGCGTTCAGCTCCGGCGGGGCCTGGGTGTGCACCATGTGATCATAGAGGTTCTCGTACATGGCGCCGATCTGCGCGCCCGCCGCCGTGGCCCAGTAGCCGTTGCCCACGCGGATGGAGCGCAGGTAGTGCCCCTGCGCCGACAGCAGCAGCTCGGCCTTGTAGTTCAGGTCCTCGGCCAGCTTGTCGGTGCCCCGGGCCGGATCCAGCTTCACGTCCTCGTAGTGCAGCCGGTAGATCTCCCCCATGAAGAAGTGCGCCTGGGCGGGGAAGTAGTCCTCCACCTCGTCCTTGTCCGAGAGCGCCTCGTAGTCGCTCACCGCCTTGCGCAGCGTGCCCTCCGCCTGCTCGGAGTGGCCGGCCTCCAGCTCGCAGACGCCCTGCTGCACCCGCGCCTCCATGCGGCGGCCCACGGGAACGTCCTGCCGGTTGGCCAGCGTGGCCAGCACCTTCGCCGCGTCGTCGTAGCGCTCCAGGTGGTACTGCGTCTCCGCCACGCGGAAGGCGGCGTCCAGCGCGTCTCCGGTGCCCTTCTCCGCGTCCGCCAGCTCGGAGAAGCGGTGGTAGGCCTCCTCCCACTCCTTGAGCCGCTGGTGCGCCAGCCCCGCGTTGTAGAGCGCCTCGCGGCGGTGGCGGCTCTCGGGGTGGAAGTCGACGAGCCGCCCGAAGTAGCGTGCCGCCTGCTTGAAGTCCTCCGCCGCGAAGGCCGAGGTGCCGCCCGCGAACAGCTCCTCGTCGTTGAGCTTCTCCAGGTCGAGATCCGCCGTCACCTCCACCGGATCAAACTGGAGCTCCTGCCGAGGCTTCTTCCCGTCCTCGCGCACCGCCGTCCCCGTCGTGCGACAGCCCATCAGGCCAATCACACCCACCAATACCCACCGTTGCCATGTGACCGACATGTGCGTCCTCTTGCTCATGCTCTCCGTCCAGGCCCTCGCGAGCCGATGCCACCAGAGGACAGCATCGGCCGGCGCAGGGTTCCCTTGTGTCCGCGCGCCCAGCTTAATGCGCTCCGGGGCTTCTGGCTCCCCTGGCTGCCTGGTCGAGCGCAGGACAATGGACAGAAAACCCGGGGCGTGGCCCGGCGAGCCTTCAGGCGATCTGCTCGTCGCCCAGCAGGAAGCGGCCGGTGCGCCAGAGCGCCGTGAGATCGTGCACGTCCAGCTCGAAGCGGGGCACTTGGATGAGCGGCACATCCGGGCAGGCGGCCGAGAGCTGGGCGATGGCGGCGGCGTCCTGCTCGGCCAGCACCTTCAGCTCGTTCAGCGTCTCCAGCACCTTGGCCCGGCGGGTGCTCGCCAGCCGCGCCGCGTCATCCCACAGGGACGGGGGCGGCATGGGGTGAACGCGGTTCACCACCAGCGCGAGCACCTCCATCTGGTTCTGCTTCAAGAGCGCGCGGAAGTGCGTCACCTCGTCGAGCCGCTCCGGGTGCGGGCCGGTGACGAGCACGAAGCCTGTCTGCGGATCCTTGAGCAGCTCGCGCACGCCGCGGGCGCGCTCGCGGAAGCCCTCGTTCATGGTGGAGATGGCCAGCATGAAGCTGGAGAGCTCCTGGAGCGTCTCGACGCCGGTGAACTTGGAGAGCTGCTTGGCCACGTAGCTGCTGCCGAGGTTGAACAGGGACAGGCCGATCTTCCCCGCCTTGAGCGCCGGGGTGAGCAGCCACTTGGCCGCCTCGTTGTCCAGGAAGTCCAGGATGCGGTTGGGCGCGTCCAGGAAGTCCAGCGCGTGCGCGGTGGGCGGCGTGTCCAGGACGATCAGCTCGTAGTTGCTGCGGCGGCGCAAGTCCCAGAGCTTCTCCAGCGCGATGTACTCCTGGCTGCCGGCCAGCGCGGTGGACAGCGACTGATAGAAGCGGTTGGAGAGGATGCGCTCGCGCTGCTCGGGTGGGGCGAACCGGGTGATGAGCTCGTCCCACGTCTGCTTCATGTCGAGCATCATCGCGTGCAGCGAGGCCTTGGGCTTCACGCCCAGCCCCTCCAGCACCTGGGCGGGCACCTGCGTCTCGGCGTTCCCGAGCGCCGTGAGCCCCAGCGAGTTGGCCAGCCGCTTGGCCGGATCAATGGTGCACACCAAGCTGGAGCGGCCATCCACCGCGGCGCGCAGGGCCAGCGTGGCCGCCACCGTGGTCTTCCCCACGCCGCCCGAGCCGACGCACACCAGCACGCGCTTCTTCGCGAGCGCGGGGCCAAGGGAGGTGGTGCTCATTTCGCCCCCGTCACCAGCGGCTCGAGGTGTCCCATCACCTGCTCGATGGCCTTGCGCCCGAAGGTGGGCGTGAAGATCCGAGGCACCGTGTGCACGGGCACGTGGAGGTTGCGCTCCAGCTTCGTCTCGGCCAGCACCGCCAGGGATGCGCGATCGTGGTGCGCCTTCGCCACGTGGAGCAGCTCCGGGTGGCCCGCGAGCGCCTCCAGGTCTCCCTGGGTGAAGCGCTCGGTGAAGGCGCCGTTGAGGACCGCCGCGTGGGTGCGGATCTTCACCGTGTCGCGCAGCGCCGCGTGCAGCTCCAGGGCCTCGTTGACCGGCAGCTCCTCGGGCATGGCCACCAGCACCGCCGCCGTCACCTGGGGATCCACCAGCAGATCCCTCATCTTCAGCGCCTCCTTGGACATGGGGCCCGGCGGCACGGTGCGCAGCAGCACCTGCGGCACGTTGAGGAAGGTGATGGCGTGCCCGGTGGCCGGCGCGTCCAGGACGATCGTCTCGTAGCGGTAGCTCCCGTCCGGCCGCTTCTCCTGCAGGTGGAAGAGGATCTTCCCCAGCATCACCAGCTCCTGCAGCGAGGGGATGAAGCGCAGGAAGTAGCGCACCACGCGGTTCTCGAAGACAGTTTTGTAGAGCGTCTCGAAGCGCAGGACCATGAGCGCGTACTCGCGCATGGCCTCCTGGGGGCGCACGTCCACGGCCCAGAGGTTGTCCTCCAAGAGCTTCACCTCGGGGCCGGCGGGGGAGCGCTCCAGGAGGCGGCTGATGCGCTCCTGGGTGTTCACCTCGCAGACCAAGGTGCGGCGACTCGCGCGAGCCGAGCGCAGGGCCAGCGCGGCCGAGATGGTGCTCTTGCCCACGCCACCCTTGCCAGAGACGATCCACAGGCGCTTGTCGAGCAGGCCGGGCATAAGGGAGCGGCGAACCGTAGGGATGGCTCCGGGCGCTGTCAACGGGAGTTGACACGTCGCGTTGGCCGCCCCCACAGTGCGCAGTCTTCTTCCCGACTCGCCGGAGGCCCGGCGGGCCCATGAGGACCCAGCGAGGACCCACGAGGACTCAGAGACCATGCTCAAAGACAATCCGGTGATGAAGAAGCTGGTGGAGACGGGCGAGGAGCGCATCGGCAAGATCGCTCAGGCGCTGCTCTCCAACGAGAAGTTCGTCGGGATGGTGCAGTCGCTGGTGTCGCGCTCGCTGGCGGCCAAGGGCACGCTGGACACGGCGCTGCGCACGGCGCTGTCCGCCATGAACCTGCCGTCCACCGCGGACCTGGAGCTGCTGCGCGCCAAGGTGGATGACCTGGAGAAGCTGCTCGCCTCCGTCGAGGGAAAGATCGACACGCTGGTGGACAGCAAGAAGAAGTAGCTCGAAGGAGCCTGGGGAGCCCCAAGCCATGCGGCGCATCGCGTTCATCAACGAGAAGGGTGGCACCGGCAAGACGACGCTCGCGGTGAACACCGCCGCGTGGCTGGCTCGGGAGCGCGGGCTGAAGGTGCTCCTGGTGGACCTGGACACCCAGGGCCATGCGGGCAAGTCGCTCGGGGTGGACGTGCGCACGCTGCCGCGCAACGTCTTCCACCTGCTCACCGAGGACAGCGTGCGCCTGGAGGACGTGGTGCAGCCCTCCGCCGTCGAGGGGCTCAGCGTGCTGCCCTCCTATAAGGAGATGGCCGACTTCCCCGTCGTCGTGTCCCAGGACGCGCGGCGCGCGCACCGGCTGGCCGAGCGCCTCGCTCCGGCGGAGGCCGCGGGCTACCAGGCCCTTGTGTTCGACGCGCCGCCCTCCATGGGGCTCACCACGCGCAACATCCTGGTGGCCGCCACGGAGGTGGTGGTGCCCGTGGCGCTCACGTACCTGGCGCTCGATGGGTGCGCGGAGATGGTGGAGACGGTGCGCCAGGTGGGCGAGGCCGAGGGCCGGCCGGACCTGCGCGTCACCAAGGTGGTGCCCACGCTCTACCGGAAGACAGCCCTGGCCGACGCCATCCTCGAGCGCCTCAAGGCCTACTTCCCGGAGGCGCTGGCCTCCACGCCCCTGGGCTTCAACGTGAAGATCGACGAGGCCCAGAGCCACGGGAAGACGATCTGGGAGTACGCCCCCAGCAGCCGCGGCGCGGAGCTGCTCGCGGCCATTGCCCAGGAGATCCACGACGCGGCCTCCCCCAAGAAGGGGAAGGCGCCTCGGGTGGCTTGAGCCCCGGAAGGGCGGCTCAGCTCAGGGCTTCTTCTGCTGCTCGACTTCCGCGAGCTTCTTCTCCAGCTCCTCGAGCCGCTGCGTCAGCATCTGCAGATCTCTCCCGAGCGCCGGCAGGTTGCCCGTGAGGCCCTCGACGACGTGCTTGACGCGATCGTCGATCTTCCGCTGCCACTCCTCGAAGGCGCGCTGGCTGGCCTTGAGCAGCTCCGAGGGGTTGATGGCCGTCCCCGCCGCCGCCGCCGGAGCCTCCGCTGCCGCCGCATCCGCCGCCGGAGCCTGCGCGGGCTGGCCCTCGGCCTCGGGGGCCTTCACCTCGTCGCCGCGCCGCAGCAGCTTGTCCAGCCGGGACTCGGCCTCCTCGCGGATGGAGGCCACGCGCGGAGTGACCTCCTTCTGGATGAAGCCCGAGATGGACTCGCCGGGGTGGCGGATGATCTCCCGCAGCACCGCCAGCGGCATCTGGTTCTTCTTCTTCTCCTCCTCGAAGATGATCTGCGCCAGCGTCACGGAGGTGAGATCCTCCTTGGTCCGGTTGTCGACAATCCGGACCTCGACGCCGTCTTTGATCATCGCGGCGATCTCATCCAGCGTGACGTACCGGCTCTCCACAGTGTCGTAGAGCTTCCGGTTGGTGTAGCGCTTGATGACCTTTGGCTCCTTGCTCGGAGCGCTTGCCTGCTCTGCTTCGCTCATGTTCGGTCCTCCGCCCACGTCCGGCAGCCTTGCGCGTGAAGCATGGAAATCCGGACCCTGTAGCAAAGGGGGGAGAGGGGAGCAAGCTGGCTCGGTTGCTTGCTCGCGGTGGACGGGCTGTCCGCCTATACTGCCGGACCTGAGCAAATGATCGTCAAGTGCGAGCAGTGCCAGACGCGATTCAAGATCCCCGACGAGAAGGTGACGGACAAGGGGGTCAAGGTCCGCTGCACCAAGTGTGGCCATACCTTCCGCGTGACGCGGGAGTCGGCGGCGTCCGCCTCGGGATCGCATGCCACGGTGCCTCCGGCGCCGGCCCCGGCCCCCTCGGGAGGCGGGTTCGATCCCTTTGAGCGCTTTGGCGCGGCTCCCGAGCCTCCCAAGGGGGTTCATGTCACCCGGCCGGGCTTCTTCGCCGAGGGGGTCGAGGCCTCCCGCCCCGCGACGCCGGCCGCGAGCGCCCCGGCTCCCATTCCTCCGGCTCCGTGGAACTCGGCGGACTCGGGGGTGGAGGAGGACGCCTTCCACGAGACCACGCGGGTCATGCCCATCCAGGTCCCCGTGGAGGCGCGGCCTCCCGTGCCGTCGCTGCCGCCCCTGCCTTTCGATCTCCCCCCGGTCGCGCCGGTGGGAGGCGGTCTGCGGCAGAACACCCCCGCTCCCGGGCAGGGTCTTCCTGGAGCCGGGGCCGTTTCGTTCAAGCCTTCGGCGTCGTCTCCGGGCCCCCTGCCGGGCGTTCCGAGCATTGCGCCCCCTACCGGGGCCCGGGGCCTTCCCACGCCCGCTCCGGTGAAGTTGGCGGCGCCCGCCGCGCAGAAAGCGCTGGGGGGAGCCGCGCCGAGGCCGTTGGCGCCTCCCGCGATTCCTGTTCCCACCGCCTCGGCGGGGACACCTGCCAGCGGCACGCGCCCGGTCGCCAAGCCCGGGACTCTGGCTCCGGCTCCCGCCAACGTGCCGGGGGCGTCGGACCTGTTCTCGGAGTTCTTCGCCAACCCCGCTGGGGGCGCGACGGCTCCCTTGCCGGACTTGCCTCCGCCTGAGTTGCCGCCCGTCGCGGCGTCTCCGGCGCAGGCCTGGCCTGCCGCTCCGAGCCCCTCGTTCGCGCCTCCGGATGACGATCCCTTCGGCTCGGTGAGTGGAGAGCTGGGCGAGGTTCCCCAGGAGCTCGGGGCCGCGCCGGAGTTCGATCCCACGGCGATGTTCTCGGATCCCGCGCCCGTGCCCGTGGCGCCGCCGATGCCCTCCGCCGTGGGGCGGTCTCCGTCCGTGCCGCCCACGCCCGCGCCGATCTCCCTGGGACGGCCTGGGCCTCAGCTGTCCGCTCCCGCGGCGGGTCGGCTGCCTCCCTCGCCCGCATTTCGCGCGGCGCCACCGCCACCCGCGCCGGCACCCGCTCCCGCGCGGTTCCCCGAGGCCGATCCGTTCGGTCCGTCGAATGCCGATCTGAGCGAGCCCTCCAACGAGTTCGGCTTCGGAGCGGATCCAGAGCCCGCGCCGGCGTTCGCCGCGCCCGAGCCGGCTCCCTTGGGGTTCTCTGAAGAGGATCCGTTCGGTTCTGGAGGCGTGGAACTGGGCAGTGTTCCCGAGGCGCCCACTGCGCCTGCTCCTGCCTACTACGCGGCTCCGGAGCCCATGCCGGCGCCAGCGATTGACGAGTTCGGCCCGTCCTTCGGATCGCCCGCGCCCATGGAGCAGGCGGCTCCGAGCGCTCCGGCCCCGAGCTTCGTGCCTCCCGGTCCCATGGACTTCGGGATGATCGGCGACGATCAGATGTCCCAGGATCCCTCGATGGGGGCGCCCGGTGGCATGCCGGATCCATTCGCCCCGCCGGAGGCGGATCCGTTCGCGCCTCCGTCTCCCGCGGGGGGCATGCCGGATCCGTTCGCCGCGCAGGGGGCGGATCCATTCGCTCAGCCAGAGGCGGATCCATTCGCTCAGCCAGAGGCGGATCCATTCGCTCGGCCAGAGGCGGATCCGTTCGCGGCCCCGGCCCCGGCCGGAGGCATGGAGGACCCCTTCGCTGCCCAAGCCTCCCAGGCTGGCATGCAGGATCCCTTCGCGGCGCAAGCCTCCCAGGCTGGCATGTCGGATCCGTTCGCGGCGGCGGAGCCTGCCTTCTCGCCCACGACGACGGGGCGGCAGATGCTCGGCACCGGGAGCCCGTCCGAGGGCTTCCTCACCCAGACGGATACGAGCCACCAGGTCATCAGCCCCACCGACACCGGGCGCCAGCTCCTGGACCTTCCTCAGCACTCGGGCGCCGAGCCGGCCGCGGGCGAGGAGTTCAACGCGTCTGCCTCCCGCGAGCTGATCGATCTGCCGCGGCAGCCCGAGGCACCTCCACCGGCTCCCAAGTCCGCGCCCACGCTGGCGTCTCCCGCCATTGCCCGGCCCGCGGGCCGTCCGGCGGACATGGGCATCCCCGAGCGGCGCAAGGTCAGCGCGGCTCAGCAGGTGACGAGCCAGGTGGCCTACCTCACCATCGCCGCGGGCCTGCTCTTGGCGCTCACCGCGGTGGGCGGCGTGTACATGAAGGAGGGCCATGTGGACGCGGCGGCGCTGTCGCCCGGCCACCTGATTCAACTGCTGACGCCCAGCCAGTTCGTCCCTCACAACGTCAGCAACGGCCTCTATGACACGCGCGGCGCCAACCCGATCTTCTACGTCCGCGGCGAGGCGGAGAACCGCTCCTCGAAGCCCGTGCGCGTGAAGGTGGTGGCCGGGCTCTACGACGGGGACCAGCGAGTGAAGTCCGTGGAGGGGCTGGCGGGGGCGGTGCCCTCGCCCGAGGATCTCCACGCCGTCACCAGCGCCGAGGCCGCCGGGGAGCTGCGCCTGCGCCTGGACAAGGCAGCCACGGTGGTGCCTCCGGGTGGGCGAGCCCCCTTCACGCTCGTGTTCCAGGAGTATCCGCAGGACCTGAGCGCCTTCCGGCTCCAGGTGACCCTGGAGCCGGCTCCCGAGGAGGGGAGCAAGCCGTAAGGGAGGCAGCCACCATGCCCACCCAGGAGCAGGCCAGAAACCTCGCGCTGCGGCTGCATGGCCTGAGCGGCAGCAGCGAGATCCTCCGCAAGGCCGCGGCGCGCGAGATCGCCCGGTTCGATCCGCTCGACGCCAACGAGCTGATCAGCCACCTCATCGCCCTGGCCCGCTCGGGCTGGGAGCCCGCCACTCATGTGCTCTCGGCCTTCGTGGCGGCGCTGGCGATGGAGGCCGCGCAGATCCCCTACGCGGAGGCGCTGCGGCGGCTGGCGCAGGTGCAGGCCCTGCCCACGGTGGCGGATCTCTTCGCCGACGGCCCCCCTCGCCAGGAGATGGACCCGGGCGCGGCGGCCAAGGCGGATGCGCGAGCCTTCACCCAGTCCCTGGGGCACCTCAAGCAGCAGGCGCGCCTGACGAGGGATCCGGATGTGCTCGCGCGGCTCGTCACGATGAGCAACCCCTCCGTGGTGCGCAACGCCCTGCTCAACCCGCGCCTCACCGAGCCCCTGGTGGTGCGCATGGCCGCGCGCCGCCCGGCCCGGCCCGAGCCGCTGGTGGAGATCTGGAAGTCCTCCCGCTGGTCGTCCCGCCACTCGGTGCGCCGAGCCCTGGTCTTCAACCCGTACCTGCCGCCGGAGGTGGGGGCGAAGATCGTCCCCCTGCTCAATGCCACCGATCTGGCGGAGCTGGCCGGGGACTCCTCCGTGCACCCGTCCCTGCGAGAGCAGGCCGCTCGCCTGCTGGAGCAGGGGCCGATGGGCGGGTAAGGGGCTGGCGCTGTCCCCTGCCTTTGTGGAAAGGATCCACCGGGAGAGACACGCAAAATGAGCAAAAGCCATTTTCCTGGACTGACCCGCGTCGATCACATCGGGCTGACCGTACCGGATCTCGACGCGGCGGTGAGCTTCTACAAGGACACATTCGGAGCCACCGAGCTGTTTCGGCTCGGGCCCTTCGACGCGAAGGATCTGCCGAGGATGGCGGACGGCCGCGACTGGACGGCGGCCCACGTGAATGTCCCCGGCGCGCGGCTCTCGCTGGTGATGCTGCAGCTGTGCCCCAACCTGAGGCTGGAGCTGCTCCGGTACGAGCTCCCCGCCGACGCGAGGACCACGCCCCCGCGCAACTGTGACGTGGGCGCGCAGCACATCGCGCTCAAGGTCTCCAACTTGGAGGTGGCGGTGGAGCACCTCCGCTCGCGAGGCGTGCGAGTGTTGGCGGGCCCCATCGCCGTCACCGAGGGGCCCGCGGCGGGGCTCCGGGTGCACTACTTCCTGGATCCGTGGGGCACCCAGCTCGAGCTGGTGGAGTACAAGGACTAGCGCCCGCTCAGCCCACGGAGATCCGCGCGAGCGCCTCCCGCAGGCGCTCGGGCATGGCCACGGCCTTGCGCGACTGGCGATCCACGAAGACGTGGACGAAGTGCCCGTGGGCGGCGGCCTGCTCCTCGCCCTCCTTGAAGATGCCAATGCCATACGTCACCGAGCGGTTGCCGAGCTTGTCCACGCGCAGGCCCGCGCGGAGGCGCTCCGGATATGCGAGCGGAGCGCGGTAGCTGCACCGGGACTCGACGACCAGGCCGATGACGGGGCTGGTGAGGATGTCCAGGCCGCCCTCGTGGATGAGGTAGTGGTTCGCCACGGTGTCGAAGTAGCTGTAGTAGGTGACGTTGTTGATGTGGCCGTAGACGTCGTTGTCCATCCACCGGGTGGTGATGGGCAGGAAGTAGCGATAGCGGTCTGCGGACTCGGCGTCGGACACGGTGGGGGCCTCCGCGGCGGTTACCAGTAGTGCATCGCCTGGCGGAACAGCTGGGTGAGGACGGGCTGGCTCATCTCCCGAGGCGCATTCTGGAGCAGGCGCTGCTGCGGCCAGGCTCCCGCGGTGAGGGGCTCCAGATCGGCCTCGGAATAGCCCACGCCGCTCAGGCCGTTGGGCATGCCCACCGCGCGCATGATCTGGATCAGCTTCCCGGCGAGCACCTCGCCCGCATCCTCCGGCGTGGCGCCTCGCACGTCCGTGCCCAGGGACTCCGCGGCCTCCAGGTGGCGCTCGGGGCTCACCTCCGCGGTGTAGCGGAACACGGCCGGGGCATTCACGATGACGGACATGCCATGCGGCACCATGGGCTCCTCCTGCGGATAGCCCGCGGGCCGGAAGTCGCGCACCAGCCCGGCCACGGCGTAGGCCATGCCATGCGGCGCGTGCACTCCCGCGTTGCCGAAGGCGATGCCGGCCAGCGTGGAGGCCCACATCAACTGCTCGCGAGCCTCGTGGTCCCGCGCATCCGCCACCGCTCGCTCCAGGTACAGGCCCAGCAGGCGCAGGGCCTCGCGGCAGCCGAGATCGCTCCACGGGTTGGCGCCCTGGCTCATGGGGCGCAGGCTCGGCCGCGCGGGAGCGGGGCGGCGCACGTACGGCCTCGCCGTATAGGACTCCAGCGCGTGGGACAGCACATCCAGCGCGCTGGCGGCCACCACTCCGCTGGGCAGGGTCGCGGTGCAGTCTGGATCAATCAGCGCCTCGGTGGGCCGCAGCGCCGGAGAGGCGATGCCCGTCTTCGCCTTCATCGAGAGCAGATCAAAGATGGTGATGCCCGTCACCTCGCTGCCCGTCCCCGAGGTGGTGGGGCAGGCGATGTGCGGCTTGAGGGGACCGGGCACCGGGCGGCCTCCGCCCACGGGCGCGTTGACGTAGGCCAGGAAGTCCGCGGGGTGCGTGGCGTAGAGGTTGGCCGCCTTGCAGGTGTCGATGACCGAGCCGCCGCCCAGGGAGAGGTAGCCATCCGGCCGGGCCTCGGTGGCAAACCGCGCCGCCTCCAGGAAGGACTGGTCCGTGGGCTCGACGTGCACGTCCGTGTAGACGGCCACGTCCAGCCCGGCGGCGCTCAAGGACTGGCGCGCCTTCTCGAAGTGCGGCAGCCGGGCCAGGCGCTCGTCCGAGAACAGGGCCACGCGCTTCATCCCGAGCGCCTTGGCGCGGTCGCCCACCTCGGCCAGGCAGCCGCGGCCGAAGGTGATACGCGAGGCATCCACGGTGAAGGCGCTGTCACAGCCTTCGCCCACGAGGTGGTAGTGGCGACAGAGCACGGCATCCCTCCGGAGCGTTCGCGGCACACTGTACTGGAGCTGCCCCAGGTGACGGGGGCGGCACCGCGCTACTTGGTGGGCTTCACGGACAGACACATCGCCTTGAGCTCCTCCAGGTGGGAGCTCGGCCCGGTGCAGTGCGCCTTCGCCTGGATCTCCTTGCCGTTGCGAGTCACGTCCACGGCATAGGTGTCGTAGTCCGGGCCGATGACCACCAGGAAGCCGCCAGGGACCTCCCGCTGCTCGGTGATGTTGGGCGGCGGGCCTCCGCGGGGCCGCTGCGAGAGGGCGGCCTCGACGGCCTTGTCCACGGTGGTGACGGGAGTCAGCTCGTCCAGCGTCTCCACCCGGACGGTGGCATTGAGCTTCTCGGAGTCTGCGGCAAGCAGCACGGCGTAGGACGTACTCCACTCGTCCCGTTTCTCCGTGGCCTCCCCGGGCACCTTGAGGGTGAAGCCCTTGGGGTCGGACTTCTCCACCCACTGGGGGCGCTTTGCCGCGCTGGCCTTGCTGGCGGAAGCGTGCCCGGCGCTCTTGGTGGGCTTCTTCTCCTTGGCGATCGCCGGGGGGGCGAGCAGCACGCAGAGGAGGGTGCTGAGCACCATGGTTCGGATGGACGTCATACGGCCCTCCGTGAGAACCCTCAGCTCTTCTTCGAGTCAGTGTACTCGGCGTCCGTGGTGCCGCGCCGGGAGGGCGGCAGGGGCTTCACATCCACGAAGCCCTCGCCCTTGGAGGCCTTGCGGAACGAGTAGACGAACTTGCCCACGGCGTTGCCGAGCTGACCCATCCTCGAGGCGGAGAACACCACCACCAGGATGAAACCGAGGACGATGATTTCTCCGAGGCCCAACCCGAACATGGGGCGCACAGTGCAGCAAACCCCCAGGCGAGGCAAGCCACCTGTCCGTGGAAGACGGAAGGCCGAACTCCTGTCGCCCCCAGGGCCAGTTCTGATGCACATTGCCCCCATGCTTCTGCTCGCTCACCGGGGCGCCAGCGCCGACGCCCCCGAGAACACCCTGGAGGCCTTCGCCGAGGCCGTTCGCCAGAGAGCCGACGGCGTGGAGCTGGATGCCATGGTGTGCGGCTCCGGCGAGGTGGTGGTCTGCCACGACGAGAAGCTGGACCGGCTCGCGCGCCTGCCCTGGGAAGTCCGCACCACCGCCTGGTGGAAGCTCCAGCGAGCGGACGTGGGCACGCCCCTTGGCTTCAAGCCCGCGCGCATCCCCCTGCTGGAGGAGGTGCTGGAGGCCCTGCCCGCGCACTTCCTCATCAACATCGAGCTCAAGTGCGACCACTTCAATGACGGGGGCCTGGCCAGGAAGGTGGCGGAGCTCGTCACCCGGCGCAAGCTGGCCGAGCGGGTGGTGGTCTCCAGCTTCAACCCCATGTGCTTGTTCCGGCTGGCCGCCGCCGCGCCCTCGCTGCGCCGCGGCTTCCTGATCGATCCGGACAAGCCCTGGGGGCCGCAGGCCTACGTGCTGAGCCCGCTGGTGTCCTCGCACTCGGTGCACCCGTTCCACGAGGCCTGCACGCCCGAGCGCGTGGCCGAGTGGACCGCGGCGGGCCTGCGCGTGGCGGTGTGGACAGTGGATGAGCCCGAGCGCGCCCGGGAGCTGGAGGCGCTTGGGATCTCCTACCTCATCACCAACCGCCCCGGAGCGCTGCGAGCGGCCCTGCGCCGAGCGGCCTAGAAGTCCAGGCCGAGCGAGGTGTTGAAGGTGACGACGGTGGGCAGGGTGCGCCCCTCGCTCGCGTTGTTGGCCGGGTCCAGCTTCACGCTGCCCAGGCGCGTGAAGGAGATCTCCGCGCCCAGCTGCAGCACGCCGCCGATGAAGCGCACGCCGCCGTAGAGGCGCTGGGTCTGGTTGTCCGTGAGCTTCGTCCGCTTGTAGGCCTCGGTGCTCTGGGCGAGCAGGCCCTGCGAGTCGTTCGGCTGCGGGTTGGTGGAGCCCTCCGAGGGGAAATAGAGGTTGCTCGAGCTGGCGCCGGTGAAGAGGAAGTCCAGGCCGCCGTACGGGGTGAAGGTCACCATGCCGCCCACGGGGAACTGCTTGCCGATGCCCACGTCCACGCCCGTGGAGGTGAGGCCCAGATCCTTCACGCCCATCAGGCGGGTGACGTGGCCGCGCACGCCCAGGTCCGGCAGGTAGGTGAAGCCCTCGTTGACGGCCCACTTCAGCTCGGCGGTGGTGGCCACCATGCGGCTCTTCTCCACCCAGCCCACGCGCCCGCCCAGCTCCAGCGAGAAGGGCAGGCCCTTGCGCACGTGGAACGAGGGCACCAGCATCGTGCCCGGCTGCGCCCCCGTGGTGGGGATCTGGACGGTGCTGGGCAGGCTGACGACGGCCAGCTCCGCGTTCACGTTGAAGCCCGCGTGGCCCACCGTCTCCGGTGGCATCAGGTTCGTCGAGGTCAGGCTCGCGGCGAAGGCGCGGGCGAAGGACTGGAACTGAGAGCTGCCCGTGGGGCAGGCGTCGGACGTGCAGGACTGCGCCGTCTCGTTCGGCCGCCCCAGGCTGGTGATCTGCAAATCATTCTGATCCGCGTGCGCGGCGACCCCCGACAACACCGTCGCGAGGGCCAACCACCGACTGAACGCGTGCATCCTCAAGACCGCCTCTCAAGCGCCCGCCGGCAACGGGCGCGAATCCCTCCGGACGCTAACGTGGGCTCGCCGAGAGCGTCAATAAAACGGGCGGCCCCGCCAGAAGCCCTGTGAAGGGGCCTCCGGGGAGCCGCCCGGTGAGCGTCGCGATGTGGGTGCGGCCTACTGCGGCTTCTGCGTCTCGGTGGGGGTAGGCCCCGCCACCTTCTGGGCCACCGCCTGCGGCCGGCGCCGGACGACCAGCGTCTTCCGGCTGGCGAAGTCCTGATCCTCCCGCGCCACCACGAGGACGTTGTTGTTGCCCTCCTTGAGCGCGAAGTCCGCGGAGAACTTCATCTTGTGCTGCTCCTGGGCCTTGGGGTCCACCGCCTGGAAGTAGACCTTCTGGTCGTTGACGAGCACGTACATATCCAGCAGCCCGTCCGGATCCGCCACCGTGCCGGTGAGGGTGAAGTGGTCGCCGTTGGCCACCACGCCGCCGTGAGAGGTGTCCACATCCAGGTGGATGTCCGGCGGGTGCAGGTTGGTGACCCAGTCCATCTTCTTCGGGAGCACGGCCTTGCCCGCCTTTGTCTCGCGGGCATCCGCGGTGCGGACGAAGGCGAAGCGATCCTCCCCCAGGGAGACCTTGTAGAAGCCCTTGCCCACGGCCAGGGTCGGCAGCACCGCCGCCCCCGCCTTCGCCACCGGCCGCGCGTCCGCCAGCGGCGCCGACAGCAGCTCGGCCTTGTCGGACAGCTTCACCAGGCTCTTGGAGGGCTCCATCGTCAGCGCGGGCGCGTCACGCACCGGCACCTCCATCTTCTCGGTGACGAACTCCTCCAGCGGCTCGTCGATGATGGCCAGCTTCAGCGGGAAGCTGTCGCCCTTGTAGCCCTTCTTCAGCTCGAGCTGGAAGCGCGCCGACTTCGTCTCGCCCGGGGCGATCTCCCCCAGCTTGAAGCGGCCCTTCTCGATGAAGACGTTCGCGTCGCCTGTGTTCTTGATCTGCGCGAACGAGTCCATCGCCACGCCGGGGCCCACGTTCGTCACATCCAGCACCACGTTGATGTCCTCGCCGGGCTGGACCACGCCGTCGCCGTTGCACGTGGCGCAGTCATCCAGCACCTGCCAGTTGAAGGCGAAGGCCGGCCGCGGCAGCTCCAGGAAGCTCACCTCGTTGACCAGCGTCTTGGGCAGCGCCCCGCTGTCGTCGAAGAACTTCACCGTCACGTCATCCCGCCGCGAGGTGAGATCCTTGGGCAGCTTCACCTGCACCTTCCAGGTCTTCTTCTCGCCCGGAGCGATGGAGCCGAAGACGAACTCGCGGCGATCGATGAAGGCGTTGTCGCTCTCGGTCCACGCGCGCACGCGCTTGAGCGGCTCGGGGCCCTTGTTCTCCGCCGTCACCACCATCTCCAGGTTGTCCCCGGCGTGCACCGGCTGATCCGTGCCCGGCGAGAAGGTGCCCTCCAGCTGCACGCTCTTCGGCGTGGGGCCCGGGCTCCAGTCCACCCCGAGCGCCGCGATGGCCGAGTTGATGTGCTGCTCCTCCTCCTGGCGCTTCTGGTCGATGAAGGCCTTGCCCTGCTTCATCTGCTCCAGGCGGTTGCTGGAGGTGGCCTTGAGCACGAAGTCCCGGGCGAACGCCACCTCGAAGTCCTCCTTGATCTCGTCCTGGCTCTCCGCGTCCAGCTGGTCCTCCAGGTCCTCGCCCTGGCCCGCGGTGTCCGTGTCGATCAGCGGATCATGCTCGCCGTGGCGGCCGTCCTTGCCGTCCTTCTGAACGGCCTTCGTCTTCTCGGCCAGCTCCTTGTCCTTGGCCTTCTTCTCGGCGGCGGCCTGGGCCTGGGCCTTCTCGTCCACCTTCAGGTACTTCAGGCTCTCGGTGGGCTTCTCGCGGTCGATCACGTCCTCGCGCTTCTTGGCCACCTTGTCCGAGTCCGGGTTGCCGAAGTGCTGATCCAGATCCGCCTCGCCCATGGAGCGGCGGGGGGCGAACACGTCGATGCTCTTCTCGGTGACGCGCGTGGGCACCAGCTGGATGTCCGGGATGATGCCCACCTCCTGGATGGAGACGTCGCCCGGCGTCAGGTACTTGGCGATGGTCAGCTTCAGCGCGCTGTCATCCGGGAAGTCGTACAGCACCTGCACGCTGCCCTTGCCGAACGTCTGCCGGCCGATGATCACGGCGCGGTTCAGGTTCTTCAGCGCGCCGGCCACGATCTCCGACGCCGAGGCGCTGCCCGAGTTCACCAGCACCGCGAGGGGGAAGGCGTCCTCGCCCTCCTGCGGCCGGGCGCGCTTCTCCTCGCGCAGCTTGTCGGACAGGCCCACCGTGGCGACGATGACGCCGTTGGAGATGAACTCGTCGGACACCTGGATGGCCTGCTCCAAGAGGCCGCCCGGGTTGCCGCGCAGATCCAACACCAGGCCCTTCATGCTGCCGCCCTTGGTCTCGGCCTGCTTGCGCATGTCCGACAGCGCCGCCTCCAAGTCGCGCGTGGTGTTGCCCTGGAAGTTCTTCAGCCGCACATAGCCCACGTTCTGGGCCAGCAGCTTGTGCTGCACGCTCTCCACCGAGATGGTGGCGCGGCTGAGCGTCATGACATGGGGCTTGTCCCAGCCCTTGCGCTCCACGGTGATGGTGACCTTGCTGTCCACCGGGCCGCGCAGCTTGGACACGGCCTCGTTGAGGTCCATGCTCACCGTGGACTCCTCGCCGATCTTCTTGATCTGGTCATCCTTCTGGATGCCCGCGCGCGCCGCCGGCGTCTTGGCCAGCACGCGGACCACGGTGAGGTTGCCCTCGCGCATCTGGATGACGAAGCCCAGGCCGCCGAACTCACCCTTGGTGGAGACCTTCATCTCCCGGTACAGCTCCGGCCGCAGCAGCACCGAGTGCGGATCCAGCGTGGACAGCGCGCCGTTGACGGCCGCGTATTCAATGTCCCGCGTGTCCTCCACCGGGCGCATGTTCTTGGAGATGAAGTCGAACACGTCCTTCATGGTGAAGGACATCTTCCACAGCGAGTCCACGTGGCTGATGTCGAACTCGCGCTGGTGGCCGTTGACGTTGATGTTGAGCTTGCCCGTCTCGGCGTTGCCGTCCACGAGCACGTCCGGCACGCTCTTCTCCACGTACTCCAGCGACGCGATCATCATCTCCTTGGGCTTCACGCGCTTGGGGTCGACGTAGTTGTCCTTCACGTAGAGGATGACCTTCGTGAAGATGCGCAGGGAGGAGAGATCATGCGGCGCCTTCTCTCCCTTCTGCTGTGCGAGCGAGCCGTCCCAGCCTTGGCTGGCCTGGGCAGCTCCCATCGTGAGGGGGAGGGGCGCCCGGTCGCTGCCCACGAGGGCCCAGGCGCCGAGGAGGACAGCGACGGCGATGATCCGGCGAAGCATTCGCGGCATGTCGTTCATCCAAGCTGGGGCCCGAAAGGCCCCGGGGTGATGCGTGAGAAAAAGCTTTGTGAATCCAGGTGTTTGTGGAGGACGGAGGACACCCAAAGCAACCGGGCAAGCCTAATCATGGACTCTGGGTGCTTCAAGGCGTCCGCTCCTCGGTATCGGTTAGGAACGTTCTTGGAAGGCACTGCGTTCCCGGTGGCCCGGACCCAAGGGTCCTCTTCCGAGCGGAGACACCTGGGGCCACGGTTTATTTCACCGCCCCGCGAGCGGCGGGGGGAGGGGGGAGCTGGCCGGCCTCGAGCAGCCCCCGGTAGAGCAGCGTCCCGGCGATGATGGCCACCGGCAGGAAGAGGGTGTTGAGCACGGG
The DNA here is from genome assembly GCF_045802625.1 of Hyalangium sp. NCBI lineage: Bacteria > Pseudomonadati > Myxococcota > Myxococcia > Myxococcales > Archangiaceae > Hyalangium > Hyalangium sp. Next base: position 25,928 of record NZ_JBJMQP010000190.1, read on the forward strand.
CACCCAGAGGAGCAGGTAGACGCCCGCGCCGAGCCCCAGGCAGAGGGCCCGGCGCTCGCGCAGCATCCGCCGCACCTCGGAGAAGGGGTACAGGTGGCGGGTCATCGGGGCGGCCAGGTGCTCGCCCGCCATCCACATCATGCTCCAGAGGCTGCCCAGGGCCGTCCATAGAATGCTGCCCATGCCGGGGATCAGGTTGAGGGGAGCCAGCACTCCCAGTCCCAGCACGAGGAAGAAGAGGCGGGCCAGGGTGTGTGTGATTCCGGTCACCAGCCCTCGGAAGAAGGCCCCCAGGCTGAAGGGCGGGGAGGAGGAACCGCCGCACAGCTCCTCGGTGGCTTCGGAGATCGGGTCCTGCAAGGGGGCGAGCAGCAGCGGGGGCACGGCGTTGGCGCCCACCACCAGGAGCACCACGAAGGTGAGGACGAGCACCAGGTACCAGAGGGGCTGGAGGTACACGGAGTCAGGGCGGGCGAAGAAGTGGCTGACCAGCCCCGGGGTGTACCTCCAGAGGAGAACCGCCAGCGCCACGAGGCTGACGAGCGTGACGATGGCGCACAGCGTCGAGAGCAGGAACAGCCGGCGCGAGCGGAAGATGAGCCCGAAGGCGCGGCCCAGCAGCGCGAGCCCCTGGAAGAAGTCCCCAAAAGTAGGGCGGGGAGCGATGGTGGGCACCGAGGGGGTGGGATTCATCCGGGGGGACGTTATATAGGCGCGGCCATGTCTCTGGATCTCAAACGCGCCATCGCCCAGCCCATTACCTCCATTGACGCCCTGGTGGACACCTTCCGGGCCGCGGAGAAGCCTCGAAGCGAGCACCGGCTGGGGCTCGAGCACGAGAAGTTCATCTACCCGAAGGCCGGGGGGAAGCCCGTTCCGTACGAGGGGCCGTCCGGTATCGGGGCGCTGCTGGAGAAGATGGGCGCGACAGGGAGCTACGTCCCGTTCCGGGAGACGCCGGACTCGCCGGTGATCGCGCTCCAGCGAGGCATCGAGACGGTGTCCCTGGAGCCGGGCGGCCAGTTCGAGCTGTCGGGCAGCCCGTTCTTCACCGCTCGCGAGGCCCACGCCGAGAACCTGCGGCACCTGTCCGAGGCGAAGGCCGCGGCGGAGCCGCTGGGGTTGCAGCTGGTGGCGATGGGGTACCGGCCCTTTGGCACGACGGGCGACATGCCGTGGATGCCGAAGACCCGGTACAAGGTGATGCGGCGCACGCTGCCCGAGCGCGGCAAGCTGGCGCTGAACATGATGTTGATGACCTCCACGGGGCAGGCCTCGTACGACTGGGCGGACGAGGAGGACGCTGTCCGCAAGACGGTGCTGGTGGCGCGGCTGGCCCCGCTGATGGTGGCCCTGTACGCCAACAGCCCGCTGCTGGAGGGCAAGCCCTCCGGGTACATGAGCTTCCGCAACCGCGTCTGGGAGGAGGTGGATCCCTCCCGCTGCGGCTACCTGCCAGCCTTCTTCGATGGCTCCTTCTCGTACCGCGCCTATGTGGAGTGGGCGCTGGACGCGCCGCTGCTGTTCTTGCGCCGGCGGGGGGAGTACCTCCACCCGAAGCTCACCTTCCGCCAGTTGCTGAAGGAGGGCTTCGAGGGCCAGCCCGCGGAGATGGGCGACTGGACGGACCACCTGTCCACGATGTTCCCCGAGGTGCGGCTCAAGAAGGTCATCGAGGTGCGGGGCGCGGACTGTGCCTCGGCGGAGATGACGGGCGGGCTGGCGGCGCTGTGGCGGGGGCTGCTCTACGACAAGACGGCGCTGGAGGAGGGCGAGCGGCTGCTGCCGAAGCTGTCCTTCACCGAGCACAAGGCCTTCCACGACACCGCGCGCCGGCAGGGGCTGGCGGGGAAGCTGAGGCAGCAGGAGCTTGACCGGCTGGCCGCGGAGATGGTGGCCATCGCCCGCCGCGGGCTGGAGCGGCTGGATCCGCAGGACGCGCCGCTGGTGGATCCGCTGGCGCGAGTGGCCGCCTCGGGCCGCTCGCCCGCTCAGGCGGTGCTGGAGGCCTGGGAGAAGGATCCGCGCCCCGAGGCGCTGCTGGCGCGCTTCACGCTGTAGGCGAGGGATCCTCCTTCTTCTCCCGGCATTCCATGGGGAGTCCGTCCCCGGCTCACTTCAATGCGTGCGACGCAGCCGAGGCTCAGCGCTCGCGCCGCAGGCCGTCGAGCGCGGTCCATGCGTGCGCGAACCCAAGCCCAGCGATCTGGAGCGGGCCGTCGGTGAGCAGCAGCTTCTGCGCGATCTGACGCGCTCGCCGTGGACGCACCCCGCGCAGCACGTCATCGGTGGTAGGCAGCACCGTCGATCCGAGCCCGAGCGCCGGGTGGCCGGTCGCACCCATCGCGAGCAGCTCGGTCATCGAACGCACCGCCGCGATCGCTCGGGTGACCTCGAACTCGCGCGCCCGGCGGTCCAGCTCAGCGCGCTCGGCGGCGTCGAGCCGCTCGGTCAGCCGGGCGACGTCCACGTAGTTGAGCAGCGGCACCGCGAGCTCGTGGCGCGCGACGTGGACCATGCACACGAGCAGCTCGTCGACCCGGTCGAGCCGCTCGCCGCCGCTGCCCAGCGGATCGGGCCCTGCGCGCCGCCACAGGTCGCCGGCCCGTATCGCCGTGCGGCTGTGCTGGACGATGTTGCGGTGGAGTTCAACCACCATGTCCGCTCGCGAGAACGCGACCGCGTGAGAGTAGCCTGACAGCGTGCGAGCCCTCCCGGCCCGCGCAAAACCAATCGCGTACAGCGCGCGAGCGGCGTCGGCCATCCGTGGCGCCGGCACCAGGAGGTCCAGGTCGAGCATCGGCCGGGTCGCGGGATCCGGGTAGATCGTGCCGGTAAGCCCGCAGCCCTTGAGCAGCGCAGCCCGTACACCCACGGTGCGCAGCGTGGCGAGCACCTCGGCGAGCACCGCCTGGCGCCGGAGCGAGACGATCAGCGACGCCGCGTAGTCGTCGCGATGCTCGAGCAACCCGAGCGAGTAGGCCAGCGGTCCGAGGTTGCCGCGGCGGACCAGCTCCTCCGGCGCGCTCGGGGCCGGCCGCCCGGTCAACACCGCGGCCGCGAACGCCCGCATCCGGTCGACATCCGTCGGCGTGATCGGGTCATCAGGCCGGGACAATGGCGAGCTCCGCCGCGAGCGCGGCCATGCGGTCGAGCGCGTGCTCAGGGCGCCGGGTCGACAGCCGGTAAGCGGGGACGTGGGCGAGCACCGCCGCGGCGTCGGCAATCGCGGTGGCGTCGGGCCGGAGCACGGCGGGCCAAAGCGCGGTGAGCGCCGCGCCCCCTGTCAGGGGCTCGAGCGTACCGGGAGCGTCCGGCCCGTGGTCGATCGCGATCACCGCGGCCGCACGCGCCGTGCCACGCCAGATCGTGCGCGCCGGCGGATGAGCGAGCCAAGGCGCGCGGGCGACGCCGCGCAGCGGATAGGGCTCGATGGTGAATCCGGGCGGCAGCGCGGCCTCGTCGGGGCTGACGTGGAGCGCGCGGGCGAGGCCAATACACGTGCCGCCGGGTTGGAGCGCGACGCACTCCTCGGACAGGTACGACAACCCGCGGGCGAGCAGTGCGCGCACCAACGTGCTCTTACCGCTGCCCGAGCGCCCGGCGACCACCAGCGCCCGTCCATCAGCGCCGACCACCGCGCCGGCATGAAGAGGCAGCCCGGGCACGCGGGCGATCACCTGCGTGTACAGATCGAGCTCAAGAGCCGGCACCAGATCGCCATCCTCATCGTGGCGCGAGGCCACCGCCCCATCACGCACCAGTTGCGGCCACGCGGCGTGGTCGAGCACGTAGTCGATCGCCACCGGCCCGGGCGCGTCAGCGTAGCTGCGCAGCACGGCGGCGAGCAGCGCGTCGAGCGCAGGCAGCCGAGACTCGATCCCGACCGCGATACCTAGGCAGTCGACGGTGCGCCGCCACATGGCTCCACGATCTCCAAGCGCACCAGTTGCGCCACGAGCTCTGCGACATCGCGCCGGATCGCCGCGGGATCCTGGCCCGGGAAGCTGTTGATGAACACCTCGGCGAGCTCGTCCTCGGTGCAGGCCTCGGCGAGCAGCTCGAGGATCGCGTACGCCGAGCCGTTGACGATCACCGCTTCGGCGCCGTTCGCGCTGGCGACCACTGCGTCGCCACCGGGCAGCGGCCGGATCGTGAGGCCCTCGCGCAGCCGCAGCTGGGTCATGGCGTCTCCGCGCTCGCGTCGCGCAGAAACCCGAGCGCAGCGTCGGTCAGCCGGCAGCTCGCGCACTGCAGCCGCCGGGCTGCATCGGCAACCCTGGGCAGGCCGCGCCGCGCCTTGGCCTGCGCCCGTGCACCAGCCACGAACTCTGACAGCGTGCCGCCCGCCCGCACGTTGCCCAGCACGGTGTCGCGCTGGAAGATGCACGGCACGACATCGCCGGTGTAGGTCACGCACAGCTTGCCGAGGCCAGCGCGCACCCCAGGTGCAGTGTGCCCGCCGCCCTCGACGGCCTGTGGGCCACCGTTCGCCCCGGCCCGCGGTCCCGCGACGCCGACGTCCGCGAGCTCGGTGCCGCGGCCGACCGCATAGGTCCGTGTCCATGACACCATACCGACCCCGTGCGAGCGCAGCAGGGCGACCACCGCGTCGATGTCGGTCGACGGCTCGAGTACCACCACAGCGGCGCGTGTGGTCAGCCCGCGAGCGACCGCCCGATCGATCGCTGCGAGCGTGCGCCGGTGGCTGCCGGGCGTGCGGGTCACGCGATCGTGGGCCTCGGGATCGGCGCTGTAGAACGAGAACGCGAACGCTGGCCGGTGCGGCGCGAGCTGATCGAGCAGCTGGGGGGTGAGCGCGAGCCCGTTGGTGAAGATCTCGATATTCGGCACGCCACGCGCCGCGGCGTGGGCGACCGCCTCGGGTAGGAACTCGCACAGCAGTGGATCGCCGCCGGTGAACTGAATCCGGCGGAACCTCTCGGCGGCCGCCTGATCGATCACCGCCAGCACCAGGTCACGCTCGAGCGCGCCCGTCACTTCCGGGGCGGCGTCGGCGTAACAGTGGAGACAGCGCTCGTTGCAGCGGCCCAGCAGCTCGAGGAACAGCGTGTCGAACCCGTCGAGCCGGACCGCGTTGTCGCGGGTGAGCGGCACCGCGGGTGTCGCGAGCCACGCCACGAGCTCTCCGAGCGCGGGATGAGCGAGGGCGAGCCGGGTGAGCCCCGGGGTCGCCTCCCCGCGGGCGAGCGAGTCCTCGATGTCGGCGCAGATCCGGCCCCGGACGTGCGAGCGTGCACCCGAGCCCGAGATCAACACGAACCCCTCGCCATCACGCGCCACCATCGCGGCCACGCTGGGGAACAGCACCCCGCTCCTCACCGGCGAGAGTTCGGCACTCAATCAGGCCTCGCTCAGCCGTTCGGGGTGCACGTGTTCGGGTTGCAGCCCATGTTCGGCGAGCATGGGTTGTTGTCGGGGTTGCACGGCTGGGTCGACGGGGAGCACGTCCCGGGGTTGCACGATGGGGCGGCCTGACACCCGCCCTGCTGAAGCGCCACGATCCCCAGCACGACGGGCGGCACATACACCGCCATGCCCAGGAGCCGCCGTCGAGCTTGGTTCACCCGCTTGGGATCCTTTGGGTTCGGATCGGACATGGGCTCGCTCCAGCTCAGCTCCCCTGGCTCGCGAAACGTTCATCGGGCGGATCGAGAAGGATGGAATAGGGTAGTTGAACCTCTCTCCGAGGGCAATTGGGCTGTAGGGCGGAGTGCGCTCCCCTGGCCGGTGTGCGGCGGCAGGGGAGCAGGCAGAGGGCGGGAGGCTCTTCTCCGGAGAGGGAGCCCCCTCGCCCATGCGGGTCCTGCTTAGAAGCGCCCGCCCAGGGTAGCGGAGGCGGTGAAGAGGTTGCCGCCGGGCTCGTTGGGCAGGGCGTCCGCGAAGGACTCGCCGAACATCAGCCGGTAGGTGGCACGGGCTCCGGCGGAGATCTTGCCGTAGTGGTACTCCACGCCGGCGGCAAGCGGCACCTCCTCGACGAGATCATTGTCGAAGATCGTCCCCGCGCCCGCGCTGGGGTTGATGAGGCTCAGGCCCGCCCCCACGCCGACGAAAGGCCGCAAGTGGTTCAGCACGAGCGGGCCGGCCTTGGCGAGCAGCCCCGCGTTGTGACGCCAGAGTCCTTCGCCATTGGGCACCAGGGCATAATCAATGGGGATACGCTGGCCCTCGTAGCCTGCCTCGAAGCCCAGATACTTGAAGGGCTGGACCACGCCCGTGATGCCCAGCAGTGGGCCTGTGCCTGTGTCCTTTGCGAGATCACCCGTCAGGTTCCCGAAGCCGACCTGGACATCGAGTCCCGCCTGGACGTTCTCCGGGTTGGGTTTGAGCTGCTTGCTTACCTGTTGCGCTTCGACGGCCAGGGCCGGGCCTGCGCACAGCAGAATGGCCGCCACAAGTCCTCCCATCACGAAACGAATCTTCATCGTGTCCTCCAGGAATGTCGCTCAGCGCGAATATGGACATGAGGAGTGCGTGTGGAGGGCAAGCACAGGTGGGAAGCTCTCGACGGGCGGGAGGAGCGGGAGGCTCTCGGGGCGAAGGGCAGGGGCCCGTCCGTCCGCATGCCGACGACGCCGTCATCGTCGCCCTGATGGGGTTGGATCCCTCGCTGCACTCGCGCTTCAAGAAGTGGGGAGTCGACGGTTGGCGGCGTACGGCTGCCCAAGGGCTCGCTGGTATACGTCCTCCTGGGCTCGGCGCTGCGGGACGAGAACCACTTCCCGGGGGCCGACCGATTCGACATGGACCGGAGGGAGACAGAGAACCTGGCCTTTGGCCGAGGTGCGGCTTGCGCTGGAAGCGCTGCTCGCGCGGGTAAGGACTGGGCTGCGAGTGCTCACCCGCTCGAAGGTGCCCCCCTTGCAGGTTCCGGGAACCGTCGCGAGCTTGAGGTACAAGCGCAATGGGAGCTTCGCGATGGAAATCACGCCCCAAGCCATGGCCATACCCAAGTCAACCGAGCACCTCGAAAAAGGAAAATACGGTCCGATCTTCCCGAAGACCCCCGCATGCTACGGCTTCACGATCATCGCCACCGTCAAGCAGGGACGCGCCGAGCTGATGCGCAGCTACGGCCAGAGAGTGGCTGAAGCGCTCAAGGCCGACCCTGGCCTGCTCGCGCCGCTCAAGCTCCACTACTTGCGCTGGGTCCTCTTCGATAACGACACCCGGTTCATGTACCAGGGCATCTTCGACACGGACTTCGACAAATACACAGAGGACGCGGTCGTTCTCTTCACGAAGTCCGGAATCAACACGGCCTTCGAGAACCTCGAGGGTTTTCCCATGGACTGGAAGACCAATACGCCTGCGTTCGTCCAGTTCCTCCGAGACCACCAGTGCAACAGCTTTCTCGAGTACGGCGAATACCCGTACGTCACGAGCGATGAGATCAAAAAGGCTCTGAAGGTCAAGGCTGCGCTGGCCGAGATGCTCGAGCAGATGCAGTAGGGGGCTGTCATGAGCAAAACGCCCGCGCGAACGTACAACCAGAACCACTCGCCGCGGAAATACTCGAGAAGTCACCGGCGTGTCAGCGTCTACACGTCCTGGAGCTACCCTGGAGAAGCCAATCGAGATCCGACCGAGCTGGACAATCGGTTCTCGACGATGACCGAGGTTCGCCGGGCGCTCTGGCCTGACTACGAGACCCCTCAGTGGGCGGACCCGCGGAGGTTCCAGCAAGGGATCTCGGGCTCCCTGGAGCTCTTCTTCTGGGCGTGGGTGAAGTTCCAGCAGGTGGTCGAGGAGATCACCGGGCACGGGGTCCCCATGTTTCAGCGAGTCGACCAGGCGGGCTTCACCCTGCCGCTCGACGAGCGAGTCCTCGACGATGCGGATACGCTGCTCGTCTTCGGGCTGGACCACAACGTCACCGAGCAGGTCGCCGCCCCGGAGGAGATCGAAGCGGTTCGCGCGTTCCTTGGGCGCGAGGGCACCTGCCTGGTGATCGGCCCACACCACGACGTCGGGCACTCACCGGACATGAAGGAGCGCACTCTCGAGTACGCCCACCATGGCGACGCGCTGGTGCCTCGGCAGCAACGCTTCGGCGGCTATACGCGCTCGTTGATGAAGGGGCTGGGAATCCCCGTCGAGAATCGATGGGGCCTGCGCCCCGCCGTCGTCAAAGGGACGAACCGGAGCGCCCCCTTGACGGTGTTGAAGGACCTGGACACGCGCGGGTGGCTCACCGGAGTCCAGAACTTCAACTTCCACATGCACCTGCCGCACTACGCGGTCACGACGGAGGACTCCCGCTCGATCCACGTTCTGGCCAGGCAGCCGATCGATCTGAGCAAGCCCCATCCCTTCACGAACGCGGGGAACACCGAGTTCAACGCGCTGGTGTGGGTGCCGCCGGGCGGCGGCAGGGCCGGTGATGTGCTGGTGGCCGACTCCACGATCTTCAGCACCTTGTTCGGAGCGGACGAGAGCCTCGAGCGCTTCTGGAAGAACCTCGCCACGGCCCATTGACATGCTTGAACTGGACGACATTCAGAGCGGAGTGCTGCGGCCCCGGCCTTCTCCGTATGTTGCGACCTACATCATCCTCCGCATCGACGACCGGAGCGCGGGACGGAAGTTGATGGAGCGGCTCAGCTCGGTGGTGGCCTCGGCTGCCCATCCGGCCAGCCCGAGTGCCGATTGCTGGGTCAGCGTCGCGCTCACGTATCACGGGCTCGAGGCGCTGGGAGTACCGCAGGACTCCCTGGACAGCTTCGCGTGGGAGTTCCGGCAGGGGATGGCCGCCCGGGCGAAGGCCTTGGGAGACGTCGGCGAGAGCAGCCCCGAGCACTGGGAATCGCCGCTGGGCACGAGAGACGTCCACGTCGTGCTGACGGCTCTCTCGCCGGACCAGGCTCAGCTCGACGCCGCGCTGGGGCGCGCGCACAAGGCCCTGCGAGAGCTGGGTGGCATCGAGGCGATCTGGCGTCAGGACTGCCACGCACTGAGCACCGGAAAGGAGCCGTTCGGGTTCAGGGATGGCATCAGTCACCCGGCCATCGAGGGTAGCGGCATTCCGGGAAGCAATCCCCGCGAGGAACCGCTCAAAGCAGGTGAGTTCGTCCTCGGCTACCCCGACGAGACGGGCAGCTTGCCCCCGATGCCCCAGCCCGACGTCCTGGGCCGCAATGGAACGTACATCGTCTTCCGCAAGCTTCATCAGCGTGTGGCCGCTTTCAGGCAGTACATGAAGGACAACTCGAGCAGCCCGGAGGACGAGGAGCTCCTGGCCGCGAAGATGATGGGGCGGTGGCGGAGCGGCGCTCCGCTGGCACTGTGCCCTCACCACGACGATTCCAACCTGGGCGCCGATCCGCGGCGCAGCAATGACTTCCTCTATTCGGATGACCCGACCGGGTACATGACGCCTCCCGCGTCGCACGTCCGGCGAGCGAACCCCCGTGACGCGTCCGTCGCTGGCGTGGTCCGGCTCCATCGGATGATCCGGCGCGGAACCGCCTATGGACCCGAGCTGCCCGAGGGTGTCCTCGAGGACGACGGCGCCGATCGAGGGTTGATGTTCGCCTTCGTCGGCGCGCACATCGGACGGCAGTTCGAGTTCGTGCAATCGGAGTGGATCAACGGCGGTGAGTTTCTAGGGTTGGGCGATGCGAAGGACCCCTTGGCCGGGGCCAACTCCGGAACCGGCGTGTTCTCATTCCCGAGGCGGCCCATCGCCAGGCGGCTTCAAGGCCTTCCGCGGTTCGTGGTCACGCGCGGAGGAGAGTATTGCCTCATGCCCGGACTGCGCGCTCTGCGGTGGCTGGCGGACCTGCGGACCTGAACGCCGCGGTCTCCTCGTTCAGCCCAGCCCCAGCTCCGCTGGCGCCTACCGCTTCCCGAACAGCTTGCGCAGCCCAGAGAAGAGGCCGGTAGGGCTCTCCTTGGTTTCGGTGGCGAAGGGCGAGCGGGTGATGAGGCCCTCTCGGGCCGCGTCATCGAGCTCCTCCGTGGCGAGCGTCGCCGGCTGGCGCTTCGAGCCGGGCAGTGTGGCCGCCAGCGAGAGGATGCCATCCTGGGAGAGGGAGAAGTGGATCTCCGCCTCGCCCGCGCGCTCGAGCTGGAAGTGGAGCGCGCCGAGGTACTCGTTCTCCAAGGCGAGGGTAGAGGTTCCCTGGAAGATGGCCAGCGAGAGCGGCCCTGGGGTGACGGGGATGACGAGCGTCTTGTCCGCGGGCAAGCGGGTGTTGCGCTCGAAGACCCGGCGGAGGGGGCCCCCGCGCTCGGCCACGCCCAGCGGAACGGACAGCACATCCGAGACGGTGGCGCCCGGCTTGCCGGATTCGATCTCCAGCAACGAGTGGCCCAGCAGCGCCGCACCCAAGGCCACCGCCCCGAGCGGATCCACATCCGAGCGCACCGGCACCCCGAGGCTCTCCTCGAGCCGCCGCTTCACAAGCGGAGCCCGGCCCTGGCCTCCCACGAGCACCACGGCGTCCAGCCCTTGGGGCGTGAGCGAGCTGGACTCCAACACCTCTCGGGTGGCCTCCGTCACACGCTGCGCGAGATCCGCGGTGAGCGCCTCCACGCGCTCGCGAGTGAGGGTAGGGCCGGCGCCCTCTCGGAGCCGGACGAGAGTCTGCTCCTGCTCGCTGAGGGTCACCTTGGCGGACTCGGCCGCGGCGCGCAGCGGCCCCCAGTCGAGCGGCTGCTCGGAGGTGGACGAGCCTTGCGCCCGGAGCTCGCTCAACAGCGCCTCGGCGATGCGCGCGTCGAAGTCCATGCCTCCCAGGGTCGGATCACAGCCCGTGGTGACGATCTCGAGGTCATCGCCCGTAACTTGGACGACGGAGGCCTCGAAGCCGCCTCCGCCGAGATCCACCACGAGGACACGCTTGCGCGCCAGCCCCCGGCCATGACCGTAGGCGAGGGTCGCGGCGGCGGGCGCGTTGAGCACACGCAGCACGGTGAGCCCGGCTCGCTCGGCGGCTTCGCGCAGGGCCGCGCGCTGACGGGCATCGAAGTAGGCGGGGACGCAGAGCACCGCGCGAGTCGCCTCGCGGCCCAGGAACGTACTGGCGGCGGACTTGAGCTCGCGCAGGAGCTGGGTGGCGAAGTCCGTCAGGGGGATGACGCGCCCACGCAGCTCGATGCCCGCGTCGCCGCGTGGGTCCGGCACGACGGGGAAGGGGAGCCCCACGAAGCTGCGCAGCCGTGGGGAACGCGCGCGCAGCCCGAGCAGACGCTTGAGGCCGACGGCGGCGTGGCGGGGAGCGCGCTCGGCCTCGGAGAGCGCGGCCGTTCCAACGAGGAGCTGGCCCGCGGCATCCACGGCCAGCGCGGAGGGAATCCCTCTCGTCTCGGAGTCTCCCATGGGGATGAGCCGGACTGTTCCCTCGTGGAACACCGCGACGCGGGCCTGCGTGGTGCCCACGTCGATGCCGAGCACCACCTCGGGCACGGAGGGCGCGGCGGGAGCGACGACCGGCACGTCGAGCACGGTCCTCCGGCGCCCTTTGGGCTCGGGGGTTCGGCGCGAGTCTTCCGCTGGCGGAGGAACAGGCGCCTCGGCGCGAGGTGTCTCCGTGGATGGGGGACGGGGCGCCGACGTCTCCTGCGAGCGAGGCTCAGGCGGCAACGAGGGGACCGCAGGCCCAGGCTTGACGGGAACGGGGGCCGGCCGCGCAGCCGTAGGCGCCGGAGGTGAGAGCGCCTGTGCGGTGGGGGCTGGCTCGACGGGGCGTGGAGGCGTGGAGGGTGCCGCGCTGGAAGCAGGAGCCGGTGCCGCGGGAGGCGGGGGCACGGGCGCTGCGGCCGGAGCGGCGGTGGAAGGGGCAGGCTGCGGCGATGAAGGGATCGCGAACATCCGAACCGTCGGAGCCTTGAGCGGCCGAGGCGCTTCGGAGGCGGGCGTGGCGACAGGAGGTGGGGCCGACGGCGCGGCCGCTGAGTTGGGAGCCTGAGACGTCCGGCGAACCATTCCCGGAGGCGGGGCCATGGGCTGCGGCGGCGGTGCACTCCGGACTGGCGATGGAGCCGAAGTCGAAACCGGCGCGGGCGGCGGGGCCGGAGCCGGTGTCGGTGGGGAGGCCTCGAACTGCGCAGGAGGCTCGGCGCGTGGCGTGCTGGCTTCTGCCCCCGAAGCGGGCTCCCCGGTGCGCCGTGCCACCACCCGATCGATGAGCGCCTTGCTGGGCGCATCCAGCTTCGTGAAGCGCACGGTCATGCCCGAGCGCCCGCCGCCCTCATCCACCTGGGCCTTCACGACGACACCCTCGCCGCGCAGTACCCGCGTGCCGTCCGCGAGGATGAACTCGAAGGCGAGCCCGGTGCCCTCCTCCTTGAGCGCCCGGGTGGCGATGAACACGCCCCCGCGCCCCAGGTTCGACCCGTAGCGATCGATGAACTCCTCCTCCGTGGTGTACGGGAGGCGGATGCGCAGCGGGAGGAGCTTGGGCGCGACCGTCACCGTTCACCGCCTCACGGGGAGCTCACCGAAGCGCGAGGCGGACGTCCCCGCTGGTCGCCGGAAGCACGAGCGTCAGGCCGGAGTCGAGGGCCGAGGGGGGAACTTCGAAGAAGAGCACCACCTCGGTGCGCTCCTCGGGAGCCCAGGTGTGCCGCAGGTCGCGCGTGCCAGCGGCGATCTGCGCATCCCGAGCCACTTTGTACTCCTTGCCACTCCCATCCACCAACCGAGCACCCTCCAAGCCCACGGTGGCGGGGGCCGGGCCCACGTTCTGGGCGATGAGCTGCACGCGGAGGAAGAGCTCCTCGGTCGTGAGGCTCAGCTTGCCTCCCTTCACCGAGTGGGAGGACTCCAGGCCCGTCAGCTTCATGGCCACGGTGTCCACGTGCTGGGTGTCATTGGGCTCGGGCAGGCGCAGCTTGTGCCCGGCGCCCTCGGTCTCGGCGGTGGCCAGGTCCGCGAGGGTCGCGTTGGGATCCGCGGGCGCCGTGTTGCGCACAGGCGGGCCCGAGGGAGCACCTCCCTTTCCCACGCGGTCCGCCTCGGCGCGCAGCTTGGCCAGCGTGCGATCCTCCTGCTGGGGCGGAGCCTCCTCCTTCGAGCAGCCCCACACGAGGGCCGCCGCCAGGAGCAGCGGGGAGAGAGAGGTGCGCCAGCTCATGCGCGGGCCTTCACCAGCTCGTACAGCTTGTCGAGCGCCGCGGGCAGCTTGGATGCATCCGGGCCGCCAGCCTGGGCCATGTCGGGCTTGCCACCGCCCTTGCCGCCCACCTCCTTGGCCATCTCGCGCACCAGATCTCCGGCGCTGATGCCCCTGGCCACCAGGTCCTTGGTCGCAGCCACGAGGATGAGCGCCTTGCCGTCCTTCTCCCCGGCGATGGCGATGACGCCCGAGCGGATCCGATCGCGGAGCTGATCGGCCAGCCCGCGATAGACCTTGTCGTCGGCCGGATCCACGCGCGTGGCCAGCACCTTGATGCCATTCACGTCGCGCGCCTGATCGAGCAGGTCCTTGCTGGAGGCCGTCTGCGCCTTCACGGCGACCTCCTCGACCTTCTTCTCCAGCTCCTTCACGCGCTTCTGGGTGGCCTCGACGCGCTTGACCAGCTCCTTGGGGTTGGTCTTGAGCACATCGGCCGCCTTGCGCAGCTCGCGCTCGGTCTCGCGCAGGTACTGGAGCGCGCCCACGCCCGTGACGGCGGTGACGCGCCGCACGCCCGAGGCGATGCCGCTCTCGCTGACGATCTTGAACAGGCCGATGTCACCGCTGCGCCGCACGTGCGTGCCGCCGCACAGCTCGGTGGACTGCGGGTGCACGGTGACGACGCGCACCGTCTCGCCGTACTTCTCGCCGAACATGGCCACCGCGCCGGACTTCTTCGCCTCGTCCAGCTTCATGAGGCGCGTCTGGGACTCGGCGTTCTCGCGGATCCACCCGTTGACCAGGTCCTCCACCTGCTCGAGCTGCTCGGGGGCGGGCACCGCGAAGTGCGAGTAGTCGAAGCGCAGGTAGTCCGGCGCCACCACGGAGCCGGCCTGCTTCACATGGTCGCCCAGCACCATCTTGAGCGCCTTGTGCATCAGGTGCGTGGCCGAGTGGTTCGCGCGGATGGCCTTGCGCCGCTCGCCGTCCACGCTCGCCTGCACCATGTCGCCCGGCTTGAAGGTGCCCTGCTTCACCTCCACCTTGTGGACGGTGAGCCCCTGCACCGGGCGCTGCGCGTCGAGCACCTGCGCCTCGGACTTGCCGCCGTGGCCGACGACGCGGCCGGTGTCGCCAATCTGGCCGCCAGACTCGCCGTAGAAGGGCGTGCGATCCACCACCAGCTCCACCGTCTCGCCCGCGGAGGCCTGCGGCACCTCCTGGCCATTCTTGACGATGGCGCGCACGGAGCCCTCGCCCTCGTGGCCCTCTCCCTCGTAGCCCAGGAACTCGGTGGGGCCCAGCCGCTCGAGCAGCTTCAGGTAGATGTCCCCGATGGCCTTCTCATCGGTGAGCTTGCCGCCGCCCGCGCCGCGCGGGTTGGCCATGATCTCCTTGAACTTCTCCACGTCCACGTCGAAGCCGCGCTCGCGGGCGATGATCTGCGTCAGATCCCACGGGAAGCCGTGCGTGTCGTGGAGGAAGAACGTCGCCTCGCCGGAGATGACCTTGCCGCCGGTCTCCTTCAGCCGGGCGATCTCCTCGTCGATCATCTTCAGGCCGCGGTTGAGCGTGCGCCGGAAGCTCTCCTCCTCGTGGCGGGAGACTTCCAGGGTGAAGGTGCGGCTCTCGCGCAGCTCGGGGAAGGCGTCGCCCATCAGCTCGATGACGCGGTCCACCACCTTGAAGAAGAACACGTCCTCCAGGCCCAGCAGCGAGCCGTGGCGGATGGCGCGGCGCATGATGCGGCGGAGCACGTAGCCGCGGCCCTCGTTGGACGGCTGCACGCCGTCGGAGATCAGGAACGCGGCCGCGCGGCTGTGGTCGGCGATCACGCGCATGGAGGCTCCGCCCTCCTGCGTGTACGGCTTGCCCACCAGCTCGCTCACCTTGGAGAGGATGCCCTGGAACAGGTCCGTGTCGTAGTTGGAGCGCTTGCCCTGAACCACCGATGCCATGCGCTCCAGGCCCGCGCCCGTGTCGATGGACGGCTTGGGCAGCGGAATGAGCGGCGCGTCCTTCTCCTTGCGCTCGAACTGCATGAACACCAGGTTCCAGATCTCCAGCCACCGGTCGCAGTCGCACGCCACGCCCTGGCACGGCCGGCCCGCGGCTACCTCGGCGCAGGGGATGTCATCGCCCTGGTGGAAGTGGATCTCCGAGCACGGGCCGCAGGGGCCGGTGTCGCCCATGGCCCAGAAGTTGTCCTTGAGGCCCAGCTTGTAGATGCGCTCGCGCGGCACGCCCTGCTTGGCCCACAGCTCGAAGGCCTCCTCGTCCCAGGGGATGCCGCCCTCGCCGTTGAACACGGTGACGGCCAGGCGCTTCGTGTCCAGCCCGAGCGTCTTGGTGACGAACTCCCAGCCGTACGCGATGGCGTCCTTCTTGAAGTAGTCGCCGAAGGAGAAGTTGCCGAGCATCTCGAAGAACGTGTGGTGCCGGGCGGTGTAGCCCACGTTGTCGAGATCGTTGTGCTTGCCACCGGCGCGCACGCACTTCTGCGAGGTGGTGGCGCGGGTGTAGTCGCGCTTCTCGCGTCCGGTGAACACGTCCTTGAACTGGACCATGCCGGCGTTGGTGAACAGCAGCGTCGGATCGTTCTGGGGGACGAGCGAGGAGGAGGCGATGCGGCGGTGGCCGCGCTCCTCGAAGAACTTGAGGAACGCCTCGCGAATCTGGGAAGCCGTTAGAGCGGAAGGCATGGTGTGGGTATATGCCACAAGAGGACGCCTCGCAGGAGTTCTTGCTGACCCTGAGCCCCCCGGGCCAGCAGCCGAGCGCCCTCTGGGTGCTGGGAGGCCCTGGCCCCGGGTGGGGTAGGGAAGTCTGCGAGATCATTCATTCCAGCCGCCGCGCGGGGTGGGCTAGAGTCTTCTGCCACCCCATGCGGCTGCTGCTCGTTGCGCTCCTGCTCTTGGCCATGCCTGCCCTGGCGCAGGTGGATGCCCGCGTAGCCTTCCTCACGAAGCAACTGGAGAAGGGCAAGGATCCGCGCGCCCGCTCGCAGGCGGCGCTGGGGCTGGGCGTCACCGAGGAGCCCGAGGCGCTCCAGCCCTTGTGCACGGGCCTGGAGGACGTGAGCGAGCTGGTGAGGGCCTCCGCCGCCAAGGGGCTGGCGACGCTGCGAGAGGTCTCCGCGATCGACTGTCTGAAGAAGCACAAGGAGACGGACGCGGCCACGCTGGTGGCCATCCGCGAGGCCATCAAGGCGCTGGAGGACTTCAAGGCTCGCCCGCCGCACCTCTACGTGGACTTCGAGGGTGTGAAGGACAAGACGGGCTCGCTGCCGGCGGAGCTGGTGAAGATCACCGAGGAGCGGCTCAAGCGGAAGCTGATCCTGACGGGAGCGCTGCTGGCGCCGCCCAAGGAGCCGAAGAAGGCGGCCCAGGGAGTCCTGAAGAAGTACGGCATCTCCGGCTACCGGCTGAGCGCGCAGATCCAGAACACGGAGAGCGGAGGGTTGCGCATTGCACTGGTGTGCCTCAGTTATCCGGGTCTGGCGCTGCTCGGTCAGGTAGAAGTGCAGGCCACCGGCGCCGCCCCGGCGGATCTCCTGAAGGCGCTGGTCCCAAAGGCCATCCAGGAGGTCGCGCAAACCTTTGAGTGGAGCACCTGAACCCATGGCTACCCCACACTCTGATCAGGATGGCAGCAAGAAGCGCCGGTGGCGCAACTTCCTCCTCGAGCCGAAGTTTCAGCTCAAGTTCGCCGCGTACCTCGTCACGGTGACGGTGTTGGTGGGGGCGCTGCTGGGGGTGTTCCTGTACCGCAACACGCTGGCGCTCTTGGACGAGGCCAGCAACTCGCTGGAGGCCCGCTCGCGCGCCGCGGAGGTCAGCCACGAGCTGTCCAACGCCGCGCTGTCCAACGAGCTGATCCAGAAGATGGGGGATCCGGTCTTCGTGGCGCAGTTGGAGAGAGCGTCGAAGAAGATCGACGAGCGCTACGAGGCCGAACAGGCGGCCATCCTGGAGCAGCGCGGGAAGCTGGTGCGGCGACAGCAGACCACGTGGCTGGTGTTCATAGGGACGCTGGCGGGGTTCCTGGTGCTCGTCTCGCTGACGACGATCATGCTGACGCACCGGGTGGCCGGGCCGCTGATGCGCATCCGGCGCATGGTGAAGGACGTGGCCTCGGGGCAGATCCGCCCGCCGCCGTACGGGCTGCGCGAGACGGACGAGCTGAAGGACATCTTCGACGCGACGCGGGGCATGGTGCACGTGCTGCGCAAGCAGAACGAGGATGACATGCTGGTGCTCTCGCACGCCCTGGAGCGCGCGCAGAAGGAGGGCGCCAAGGGCGAGTGGCTCGACGACCTGCGTACGCTGGAGTCCCGCATCAAAGCCCGGCTGTGACACGCTCGCGCTCGGGCACCTGACGGGAGGCTCGATGCCCACAAGGCTTGGTTGGATCGTGGTGCTGGGACTGCTGTTGGAAGGCTTGCTGGGGTGCGGAACCAACCCCAACGTCCGGGCGCGTCGCCTGCCGGATAAACGCATTCAGGTCGATGGCCCACTGGCCGGTCCGTTCAAGACGACCGAAGAACTGGGGGCGCGAGCCTGCGAGATCATGACCAGCCAGGGCGGTGCATCAGGTGGGAACGAGGGGTCGGAGTACTGCGCGGTTCATTACTACAGAATCGACAATTCTCGCCTGGAGACTTGAAAGGTCGTTGGATTCCGCCTCGTGTGGCTGACAAGAAAACAGGCCGTGTCTTCCAGCGCGAGTTGTTTTTGTTTTATCGCGAAAGATCTGGAGAGTGCAGAGCGTACAGCTACAACTATGCCACGCGCATCGTGGCAGCTCTACGTGAGGGGAAATGGAACCCCATTGGTCAGGTCTCCACCGATTCCGGTGATTTTCAGATGTTTGAAGGAAAAGATTGGTTGCCCTGATCGGTTGAATACACGTACTCCGTTGAGAGGTGGTCACAATGAGGGCGCTGCTTGTCATTGTCTGCTGCTGCAGCTCCAGTCTGCTGACGGGTTGCTCCTACTTCGGATACTACAAACTCCCGAAGGCGGAGCGAGCGCCACCCCAAGAGGCTGAGAAGGTGGTCTTCCCAAATTCCTACGCAGAGGGAATTCACCTGGATGGCCCAACGATGGCGGCGCTTGAAATCGCCAGGCACGAATTCATGCCCCCAGGAGTGAAGGCGACCTCCAGCGATGAGCGACTGGCGCACTGTCTGGCTCGCCGGGATGTCTATGACGTTACGGTGCTGAAGGCGAATGACGATCTCTACTTCGTCAGCTTTCTTCCGAACCTGGCTCGTTGTGGCATCGAGCCTGAAGTCATGCTGATGGATGCGGGTGCCGTCTACGCGATTGATGGACGCGGGCGCGTGCTCAATGTGCTGTGAGACTTGGCTTCCAGAACCTGGAACTCGCCAGAGATGAGCTGAGGCAACAGGCGGTCGCGCAGTGCTGCCAGCGTCTGGCCCACATGGATGTTGGCGAGCAGCTTGTCGAAGAGGGGCCGTGTGAGCTGGTCGAACGCCTCGACGCACTGCTCGTCGGGGAGGGCGATGGGGTAGCGGGACATGCGCTCCCAGCTCGTGCGGGGCATCCGGGTGCCATCGGAGCCCGCGTCGGCGAAGGTGACGAACTCGGTGCTGGACAGGTGTCCGAGCACGAGGCCGAGGAAGGCCTCTCGTTGGGGCTCCACCACGACGATGTCGGTCGAGCAGACTCCATCGACCGGAGCGAGCCCCACCTTGTGGAAGTAGGGGCGCAGCTTGCCGAACAGCAACTGCCCCCGGCGGAATCGGAACTTCTGGCTCTGTACCTGCGCGGCCGTGCCCCACTGCGCGAGCGCAATGGAGCGCTGAGGCATGTGCTCCAGGCCGATATAGGGCGTTGAGGCCTCGAGCTCTCCCGGCCGCGCGCGCGCCCGAACCTGCCGGGCGACGTCTCCGAGCGTTCCCCAGCGCCAGCCCTTGGGCAGGGGGCCGTCATCCGTCGAGGTGAACTCGCTGGGGAACAGCGCGGCGGCCTCGTCACTCAGGCCGATGGGTCTCCGGCCCTCGGACTTCGCCGTGACGGGGTAGAACTCGACGAACCAGGCCTGGAACAGCTTCGAGGCCAGCGCCTCCAGCGTGCGGTTGAGCTGCCGGGCCAGCTCGATGCGCTCATCGAGGGTTCCAAGCCTCTCGGCGATGTGTCGCTGGGCTGTGAGCGGAGGCAGCCGCACCTGGATCTCCTCCAGGACGGAAGTCTTGAGGTACGGCAACGCCGAGCCCTCGATCAGCTCCTCGAAGTCGAGCGTGCAGAGCAGGTAGTACAGGAAGCCGGGGTCCACGCCCTCGCGGGGAACGGCCGCCATCAGGTTGTTGTCGAGGAGCGTGGGACGGGTGGTCAGCCGCTTGCGGTTCTGACGGATCGCCTCGCCAATCTTCGCGAAGATGACCGAGGCGGCGGGGACAGGCCGGGCCCTCAGCGTGGCGGCGGCCTCGGAGTCCACCCAGTTCTCGGCGCGAGAGATGAACAGCTCATTGCCCGAGCGGTTCAGATCGCTGACCTTGATGAACGGCAGCTCGCCCCGGCGGCGCCCCTGGAACTGGAGCGGGAAGCCCACTCCGGCTCGGAACTCACAGATGTCCCTGAGCGGCAAGGCCTTGCCTTCACGAGCCACGGTTGAGCTCCTTCACCAGTGCGCGCAGCCGCTCGTCCAGCACCGTGGCTCGGGTGAGCTCCTGCTCCAGTTGAGTGGTCAGCCGCGGCAGGCTCTCCTCGAAGTCCTCGGCGTCCTCCACATCCGCGGCCCCCACGTACCGCCCGGGGGTGAGCGCATAGCCCTGCGCTCGAATCTCCTGGAGGCCGGTCACCCGGGCGAAGCCTGGCACCTCGTTGGGGCGGCCGGTGCGGCGGAACTCGCGGTAGACGGAGGCGACGCGCTCCACATCCGCGTCGCTGAGCTGGCGCTGCTTGCGCGACCCTGGAATCAGCGCCCCCAGCGCCCGCCCATCGATGAACAGCAGCTCTCCCTGCCGCTTGCGGCTGTCCCGTCCTCCCGCGCGGGCCTTCGAGAGGAACCACAACGTGCAGGGAATCTGCGTGTTGGCGAAGAGCTGCGAGGAGAGCTGGACCACGCAGTCCACCAGGTCGGCCTCGACGAGGGCCGTTCGCACCTCCAGCCGCCCGGCGTGGTTGTTGGAGAGCTCTCCGGCCGCCATCACGAAGCCCGCCGTGCCTCCCGCCTTGAGGTGATGCAGGAAGTGCATCATCCACATCGGGTTCGCGTTGCGGGGCGCGAGCGGCATCCGCTTCCCGGCAACCCGCAGGCGCGGATCCGCCTGGGAGATCTCGTCCACGCCCCAGCCCTCGCGGCCTTTCGAGCCGTCGTTGAAGGGCGGGTTGGCCAGGATGTAGTCGGCCTTCAGCGCCGGGTGCTTGTCGTCGAAGTAGGTGTTGCCGAGGCGGACGTCACCCTCGAGGCCGTGGATGAACAGGTTCATCCGGCACAGGCGGTAGGTGAACTCCTTGCTCTCCTGGCCGAAGAACGAGAGCTTCCGGCTGTGCTTCGCGAAGATGTCCGACTGCACGAACATGCCGCCGGAGCCGCAGCACGGATCGTAGACGATGCCCCGCGTTGGCTCGAGCATGGCGACCAGCAGCCGCACGATGCTGGCCGGCGTGAAGTACTCGCCGCCACGCTTGCCCTCGGAGGAGGCGAACTCGCCGATGAAGTACTCGTAGACGCGGCCGAGCAGATCCTCCCCGCCATGCTCCTGGGTGAAGATCTCTCGCGAGAACAGGTGGAGCAGCCGCGTCACGTTCTGCCGGTCCATGTGGGACGTGGCGTAGATCCTCGGCAGCAGGCCCCGCAGCCTGGCGGGGTAGGCCGTCTCCAGGGCTTCCAGGGCGTCATCGAGCCGGAGCTTGATGTCGTCATCGCTGGCGTGCGCGAGCAGCTCGCTCCAGCGGGCCTTCTTGGGGACGGGGTAGGCGCCGGGCCGGCGGAGCTCGGCTCGGAGCGAGAGGTAGCGCAGGAAGATGAGGGGGAGGACGAAGCGCTTGTACTCGGCCGGCTCGATGGCACCCCGGAGCGTGACGGCAGCCTGCCAGAGCTCCTTGATCAGCTCCGTGGAGCCGGTGCCCTCCAGCGCCAGGGTCCTGAGGCCCCGCTTTCGATCGGCGGATGCTGATGTCCTGGCCAACGTTCTCCCCCCCTTGAGGAAACCGTCACGAGTCTGTCACGCAACAACGCTAACAGCGTGAAACAGTGTTTCACGTGTTTCGGCGAGCAGTCTTCATTTCACGGAAGACTTGACACGGGGAGTAAGTCGTCTTCACGGGCGGTTCGGGTCGACGGTGAGCCCCATCTCGCGCAGCTCCGCATGGAGCTTCAGCCGGGCCTGGGCCCAGGGCAGGGCCTCCACCCGGTAGCCGGAGAGCGCATCGAGCAGCTGCGCGCGATAGCTCGGGTTGCCGGGGTCGGCGATCACCACCACGCCGCGATCGGCATGGGAGCGGATGAGCCGGCCCACGCCCTGGCGCAGCAGCAGCAGCGCTCTCGGCAGGCGGTACTGGACGAAGCCCAGGTACTCGCTGCCGCCGCGGATCAGCGCTTCCTCACGCGCGGCCACCAGGGGCCGGGACGGAGGCTCCAGCGGCAGCTTGTCGATGAAGACGCAGCCCACGCCGCGCCCGGGGATGTCCACGCCCTGCCAGAAGCTCTTCGTGCCCAGCAGCACCGTCCCCGCGTCCCGCTCCTGCCGAGCCACCAGCGAGCGCCCGTGGCCGCGGGTCTGCCGCAGCACCTCGATGCCCAGCGGCTCCAGCCGCGTCTGGACGCCAGCGGCCACCCGCTCCAGCCGACGCGTGGAGGCAAACAGCCCCAGCAGCCGGCCTCCCATGGCCTGGGCGAGCCCGGCGATGCGCATCGCCGCCCAGTCCACGAAGGGCTCCTCGTGGGCGCGCGGCGCGTCCGTGACCAGCACGACGAGCGCCTGCTCGCGCAGCCGGAAGGGGGAGGGGGCTCGCAACAGCCGAGGCGCGGGCACCTCGCCCCGTCCGGTCAGCCCCAGGCGCCGCAGGACGAAGGGGCTCTCGGGGCCCGTGCTCAGCGTGGCCGAGGTGAGCACCAGCGCCCGCTTCGTCGCCGCGAAGTCCTTCGAGACGAAGGCCGAGACGTCGATTGGCTGGGCCCCCACGCTCCACCGCTGCCGCTTGGGCTCCGCCGTGGCCGCGTAGCACCGGCCCTCGGAGGGCTCACCCGCGAGCTCTTCCGCCAGCGCCGTGAGATCCGCCAGCTCCGACACCGCGCCGGACAGCTCGCGCTCCAGCGCCGGTTGCCGCACCGCCAGCTCGGGCAACACCTCCAGCGCGCGCACGGACAGCAGCTTGTGCAGCTCTCGCAGCGTCCCGTGCACCTCCCGGATGCCGTCGCGGACCGGCGCCCAGGCGGGCAGGGCGCGCACGGCCTCCGTGATTCGGAGCTCCGGTGCGTAGGCCGCCTCGTCCGAGTCCTCGTTGGGCGCCGCCGCGGGCTCGCACAGCGCCATCACCCGATCGCCCAGCTCCCGGCCCGCGGAGAGCAGCGCCTGGAGCGCGGACTCCACCTCGCTCATGAGCACGCGGCTCTCGGCTCGCCTCGTGGCCGCGAGCGCCCGCCGCAGCTCGGCGAACAGGCCCCGCCGCCCGTCCCGTCCGTGCAGCCGCTCGGTGAGCCGGAAGAAGGCCGCGTCCGACAGCTCCAGCGTGCGGGCCGTGGTGGCCACGTCCTCCACCTCGTGGGCCTCGTCCAGCACCAGGTGATCCAGCTTCGGGTAGCGAGGCGGCCAGGCGAAGGCCAGCGACTGGTTGATCACGAGCACGTCCGCCGCTTTCGCCTGCGCCACCGCCGAGTGGTAGTAGCAGCGGCGGTAGTGCGGGCAGCGCTCGCCCAGCGTCGTCGCCGCCTCCGAGCGCACCGCCGGCACCAGCATGTTGAGCTGGGGGAAGCGCTCGCGGAACCAGTGGCTCAGCCGGTCCAGGTCTCCATCCGGGCTGCGCCGCAGGAAAGCGCGCAGGTAGGCTCGGGGGGCGCGCGCCTCGTGCGTCATCCCCGGCTCCACCAGCGTCGCCTCCAGCGCGCGCCGGCGGCACAGGTAGTTCGTCTGGCCCTTGAGCAGCGCGTACCCGAAGGCGCCTCCCGTGGCGCGGTGGAGCCTCGGCAGATCCTTGTCGATGAGCTGGTCCTGCAGCGTCTTGGTGTGGGGCGCCACCGCCACCTTGCGCCCGTTGCGCGCCGCGAACAGCGCCGCCGGAGCCAGGTAGGCCAGGGACTTGCCCGTCCCCGTGCTGGCCTCCACCGCCAGCTGGCCGCCCTCGGAGAGCGTGCGCGCCACCGCCTGGGACATCTCGAGCTGGGCGGGCCGGCTCTTGAAGCCCTCCTCCATCCGCTCCAGCGCGCCGCCGGGACCGAGCAGCGCAGCCACCTCCGAGGCCTTCACGGGCTGCACCGGTGTCCCAGGCTCGGGCTCGGGTGGGGCCTTGGCGCCTCCCGCGCGCAGGCGATCGGCGCGGCCCGGCAGGAAGCCTCCGGTCGTCTCCAGCTTCAGGGCCACAGGCGTTGCCCGGCACGCCTCCCACAAGCGAGTCAGCAGCGCCACCAGCGGGCGCTCCTCGGCGCCAGCCTCCGGCTCCGGCTCCGCCTCACCCGCCTCGGCCTGGGCCAGCCTCAGCACCGAGCGCTGGCGGGGATCCAACGTGCTCAGCAGCTCCGCCACGTCGTCCGCGCGGCCCTCGCGGATGTAGCCGTCCAGCGCGTGGAGCAGCACCGCGTGCGTGGCCAGGCAGTCCGTCACCACGCGGTGGGCCGTGCGCGGCTTGTGCCCCGCCCACCGCAGCATCGACTCCAGCGAGTGGCTCGACAGCTCCGGGTGCAGGTAGTGCAGCAGCTCGCACGAGTCGAGCACCGGAGCGCGGATGGGGCCCAGCAGCTTCGGCAGGAAGCCCTTCTCGAAGGGCGCGTTGTGCGCCACCACCGTCCAGCCGGCGAGCGCCTCGCGCAGCTCCGCCAGATCGCTGCCGAAGCGGGGCTTGCCCGCGAGCAGCTCATCATCGATGCCCGTCAGCCGGCGGATGGTGATGGGCAGGGGCCGGGACGCCGAGTACAGCCGGGCGATGCGGCGCACCTCCTGGCCGTTCTCGAAGAAGAGGGCGCCCAGCTCGATGACCTCGTCCACGCGGGGGTCAAGCCCCGTCGTCTCGAGGTCGAGAAATACATGCCGCGTGAAGAGCTCCGACGCGCCGCCCATGGGTAGGGTTCAGCTTAGCCGCCTTCGGGCGTCGGGCCGAGCCTCACTCCACCATGAAGGTGCCGCTGACCATCTGCCCCATCGCGCAGCCGTAGGTGAGCGTCCCCTCCTTGGTCGGGGTGAACGCGATTTCCACGGGCTGGTTGAGCGGCAGCGGGGTGTTGATGTTGTAGTCCTTCATCACCAGATCATTGGCGCAGGTGTGCTCCGTCGTCCGGGTCACCACCAGCTTCACCGGCTCGTCCTTCTTGAGGGTGATGGGGCTGGGCTCGTAGCCCTTCTCCGTCACGCTCAGGGCGACGACGCGAGGGCCCTCTCCAGGCTTGCGCGCCGCCGCGGGAGCCTGCTCCGGCTTGGACTCCTTGGAGCAGCCCTGCTGCGAGAGGACCGCCCCCGCCAGCGCCAGGGCCAGCAGCGGCTTGATCATCTTGGAGAAGAAATGCATGGGTCCTTGTCTCAGGGCGCGGGGGCCGGCTCGTCGGGAGTCTGGGGCTCGAAGCGCAGGATGGCGTGCAGCGGAACGAAGATCTCGCTCCCGGGCTCACCCAGCAGCAGATCGAACCGCCCCGCCTTCTGTAGAGTCATCATCAAGGTGATGCCATTGCGCAGCACCAGGCGGACGGGCTGCCCCACCTGCGGCAGGAAGGGCCGCGGATCAGAGAACGGGCGCTTGTCCGGCTGCCGGGCCACGCTGGAGGGCTTCTGGGTGAGCTTCGGGTCGCGCTCCAGGGAGGGCAGCAGCTTGTCCCAGTCCGTCCGGCGCGCCAGCAGCACCACCTGGAGCTTCTCCAGCCGTCCGGTGCGCTCGAAGGTGAAGGCGATGGGTTCCTCGGTCACGAGCGTGTCCAGCACCGTCCGCTCGGCGAGCACCACCGCCACCTCCGTCTTCGCCGACACCAG
Source organism: Hyalangium sp. (assembly GCF_045802625.1). Taxonomy (NCBI): domain Bacteria; kingdom Pseudomonadati; phylum Myxococcota; class Myxococcia; order Myxococcales; family Archangiaceae; genus Hyalangium; species Hyalangium sp. The sequence continues at coordinate 51,155 of NZ_JBJMQP010000190.1, forward strand.
GCTGGCCAGGAACTCGGCCACCGCGGCGTTGTCCACCTCGCCGCGCGCCTGCTTGATGGCCGCCTTGCGCTGGGTGCGCTCCTTGCGCGCCATGAACTCGGCGACGGTCATCCCGCTCTGCACCACACCGAAGGCGTCGCCCAGCACGAGCCCCGGGTTCTGGCCCATCAGCTCGTACACCTGATCGAAGCGCTTGGCCTCCTCGGCGTGCAGCTTGCGCCAGATGCGGCACTTCATCTTCCCTTCCAGCTCACCCTTGGCGATGCGCGCGGGCACGTGCTCGCGCGTGGCCAGCGCGAGGATCTGCTCGGGCGTGGGGGGAGGCCGCGGGGCGCCTCGGGGCGGGCGGGCGCCCATGGGAGGACGGGAAGAGAACCCAGGCCCTGCTCCGGGCCCTCGGGGCGGGCCGGAGGGGCGAGGCCCGGGGCTGGCAGGGCGAGGGCTCGGCGAGGCAACGCCGGGGACCGGCCGCGCCGTGGGAGCCGGCACCGGAGTGCTGACGGGCCGCGGCGTGGGGGCCGGCACCGGAGCGCTCGCGGGATGCGGAGCCGCCACGGGAGCGGCTGCCGCCGGAGGCCTCGGGGTCGGCGCGGGCGCGGTGGGCCGCGGGGTGGGAGTGGGGCTGGGACTCGGGGTCGAGGATGACGTGGGCGACACGCCGCCCGGCGTCGACGCGGCAGGGCGCCGGATGACCTCGACTGCGGGAGCGACCCGCCGTGGTTTCCGATCGTTCACGGTCTCACGCTACCTGATAGCCATGACCTGGGGGAGCACAAGGGCTTATGGCTTGAGAGAATCTGATAGGTCAATCTTCCACCCCAAGGCCTCGCGCACCAATCGCACCTCGCGGGCCTGACCCGAGGAGAGCACGCGCACGGTCGCCACGTCCCCCTCCTCCTTTACCAACGTAACTTCCGTAACAGCCGAGGGCAGCGGGGAATTCGTGAAGAGGAGCTCGTAGGGCTCGGGCTTCACGCTGCCGCCGGAGGCATCTTTCAGGGCCTGAGTGCGCGCCGTCAGCATGTCCCGGGTGCTCTGGGACAGCGCCGCATAAGCCCCCTTGTAGTCCCCTTTCCTTACATCCTTCTCGAAGGTCTTGTAGGCATCCACGGGTGTACTGGCGGGTTTGCAGCCGCCCAGGGAGAGCAGGGCCAGCACGAGGAGCGGCATCGCGAACAGGCGCATGACGTACGATCTAGGCCAAAGCCCGCCCAGCGCAAAGCGTCACGCGCTCACTCTTCATGCTGGCGGACGCGGTTACGCCCTGCTCCCTTGGCCGCATAGAGGCATTCGTCCGCCGCGCGCAGCAGATCCTCGGGGGCCTGCAGGGTGGGGGAGGGGAGAGTGGCCACTCCCAGCGACGCGGTGCAGCGCACCTGCCGCTTCGTCCCGTCCGTGCCCTGGTAGTCCAGCTGCAGGCCCTCGATGGCCTCGCGCACCCGCTCGCAGGCGCGCAGCGCGTCCGCGGGGCCCGTCTCGGGCAGCAGGGCTATGAGCTCCTCGCCGCCGTAGCGCGCCAGCAGGTCCACCTCGCGCAGCCGCGCCCGCGTCACCTGGGCCACCGCGCGCAGCACCTCGTCCCCGAACGGGTGGCCGAAGGTGTCGTTGATGCGCTTGAAGAAGTCGATGTCCAGCATCACCAGCGACAGCGGCGAGCGGTAGCGCCGGGCGCGGGCGAACTCCTCCTGCAGCCGCTCCTCGAAGTAGCGGCGGTTGCTGAGGCTGGTGAGCGGATCCGTGCGGCTGAGCGCCAGCAGCTCCTCGCGCTTGCGGGCCAGCTCCTTGTTGGCGCGGTCCAGCTCGCGGTTCTTCTCGATCAGCGCGTCCTGCAGCGCCTTGAGCCGCAGCATGGACTTCACCCGCGCGCCCAGCTCCAGCATGTCGAAGGGCTTCACCAGGTAATCATCCGCGCCCAGCTCCAGCCCCTCGACTTTTCCCGCCGCCTGCCGCGCCGTCATCAGGATGACGGGGATGAAGCCGAAGCCGCCCTCGCCCGAGTTGGCCTTGATGATGCGGCACACCTCCACTCCGCCCAGGCCCGGCATCTCCACGTCCATCAGGATGAGATCCGGCCGGTGCTCGCGGATGGCGGACAGCGCCTGCGCTCCGTCCCGGGCCTCGCGGAAGCGGTAGCCGTGCGGGGCCAGGCCCTGCCGCACGTGCTGCACGTGCGCCGGATCGTCGTCCACGATCAGCACGGTGCGATCGGCCAATTCGCCCGCGGGGCTCGCACGGCGGCCGCCTTCGGGGGGTTTCTTGCTGGCGCTGCTCTCCGGCATCATCGTTCCCACCCCGCAAGAACCCTCATGCCGCACGGGCGTTCCCGGATTCTCTCCAGGCGGGTGGGCAATGCCAAGTCGCCCCCTTGGGGATTCTTCAGGCAGGCTTCACCAGCCGCCCCCGGTAGACGGGCTCTCCGCTCTGCAGGTAGCGCCGCTCGCGCGTGGAGGGCACCTCCTCCGGCTCATACGGATGGAAGGCGCCGCGCCCGAGCGGATTGACGAAGCCGGCCTCCTCCAGGATGGCCAGCATGTTGCGGCCGCGGTCCTCCACGTCCGTGCGCATGTCGAACTTCCCCCCCGGCTGCAATCTGTCCAGAAGCAGACGGGCGAAGTCCGGCTGGATGATGGCGCGCTTGAAGTGGGCGCGCTTCCACCACGGATCCGGGAACTGGAGGTGCACGGCGGCCAGCGAGCCCGAGGCGAAGATGCGGGGCACCACCCCGCGCGCATCGGCCTCGATGACGCGCAGGTTCTTCAGGCCCAGCTTCTCCCCGCGGTTCAGGGTGTCGCGGGCGTACTTCTTGCGCCACTCGAAGGCCACATAGCGCACCTGGGGGTTGCGGCGGCAGTACTCGAGCGCGTGGCCCCCAGCGCCAGAGCCAATCTCCAGCTCCAGCGGGCCGGTGAAGCCGAACTCCGCGTCCCAGTCCGGAGGAGCTTCGAGGTTGACGAACTTCAGGCCGACCGGGTCGGGCAACAGGCGAGGACGAGCCATGATGTGGGCCGCGCTCTATGCCCCACGGCGGCAGGCTTGAACAGGGCAAAAACGCGGGGTTGGGGGTATACACCCACGCTCATGAAGGTCTTCCACTCGGTGTCGGAGGCGCGAGAGCTGGCCGGAGGGGCCGTGGCCCTGGGCAACTTCGACGGAGCCCACGTGGGCCACCAGGCCCTCTTCGCCGAGGCGCGCCGCCACGGGCCCGCCGCCGCGCTCACGTTCAATCCCCACCCGGGCAAGGTGCTGCAGCCGGAGCTGGCGCCCAAGCTCATCACCCTGCTGCCGCGCAAGCTGGAGCTCTTCGAGGCCTATGGGCTTGCGGCCGCGGTGGTGCAGCCCTTCAGCCGCGAGTACGCGCGCACGCCCGCCTCCGCCTTCGAGGAGTCCCTGCTGGACGTGCTGGGCGCGCGTCACCTGGTGGTGGGCTCGGATTTCACCTACGGCGCGGCGCGCTCGGGCACGGTGGCCACCCTGCGCGAGGCCGCGGTCCAGCGCGGAGCCCAGGTGCACGTGGTGCAGCCCGTCACCGTGGACGGCGTGGTGGCCTCCTCCAGCAAGGTGCGCGAGTACATCCTCGAGGGCCGGGTGGCCGCGGCGCAGAAGCTGCTCGGGCGGCCCTTTGATCTGGACGGGCTGGTGGTGCCGGGCGCGGGGCGCGGGCGCGGCATCGGCTTTCCCACCGCCAACGTGGACACCCAGAACGAGCTCCGGCCCGCTCCCGGCGTGTACGCCATCCGGGTACGCCTCAAGGAGGACTCCGAGGGGCTCTGGCGCCCGGCGGTGGCCAATATCGGCGTCAAGCCCACCTTCGGCGGCTCCGTGGTCACCATCGAGGCCCACCTGCTGGGCTACCAGGGCGATCTCTACGGCAAGGAGCTGCGGGTGCAGTTCCTGGAGCGCCTGCGCGCCGAGCAGCGTTTTGGCTCCGTGGCCGAACTCGTGGGCCAGATCAAGCGGGATGTCGAGGCTGCTCGCACGGTCATCGCCCGAGCAGACGTTTAACCCTTTTCAGCGCTTTTCCCGTGTCGGTTCAATGGTTTGCCACTTCTGGAAGCTTTGGGCACTTACCTTGACAGGCTGTGCACGGGTTCTCTCTAATCCCGGGCGGATTCTGACAACTGGTCCGTCCCACCCTGCCCCTCGGCAGCGCCAGGCGCTCCAGGGGTGATTGCTCGTCTTTCCTTCCGCTCGAGGCTGCTGAATGTCCGGTCGACTTGGTGAACTGCTGGTCCGCGAGAACCTCATCACCGTTCAGGCTCTACGCAAAGCGCAGGAGGAGCAGCAGAAGAGCGGCGCGCGCATTGGCACCGCGCTCATCCGCACGGGCGCCATCGAGGAGTCCAAGCTCACGGACTTCCTCTCCAAGCAGTACGGCGTGCCGGCCATCAACCTCAAGGACTTCGACATCGACCCGGAGATCATCAAGCTGGTCCCCAAGGAGGTCGCCGAGAAGCATCTGGTCATCCCCGTCAACCGCGCCGGCCCGTCGCTGATCGTCGCGATGTGCGATCCGTCCAACATCTACGCGGTGGACGACCTGAAGTTCCTCACCGGCTACAACATCGAGTCGGTGGTGGCCTCGGAGATCTCCATCCGCGAGGCCATTGAGCGCTACTACGCGGAGAAGGGCCCCTCGCTCGACAAGATCGTCGAGGAGATGGCCGACGAGGACATCGAGGTCTCCAAGGAAGAGGACGAGAACATCGAGGAGATGGCCAAGGCCGCTGACGACGCGCCCGTGGTCAAGCTGGTGAACCTCATCCTCATGGACGCCATCAAGAAGGGCGCGTCCGATATCCACGTGGAGCCGTACGAGAAGGACTTCCGCGTGCGCTTCCGCATCGACGGCTCGCTCTACGAGGTCATGCGCCCGCCGATGAAGCTGCGCAACGCCATCACCAGCCGTCTGAAGATCATGGCGGAGCTGGACATCTCCGAGCGCCGCCTGCCGCAGGACGGCCGCATCAAGATCAAGATGGGCGGCGGCAAGGAGATGGACTTCCGCGTCAGCGTGTGCCCCACGCTGTTCGGCGAGAAGGTCGTTATGCGTCTGCTGGACAAGTCGAACCTCCAGCTGGACATGACGAAGCTGGGCTTCGATGCGACGCCGCTGGCCTGGTTCAAGGAGGCCATCGAGCGGCCCTACGGCATGGTGCTGGTGACGGGGCCGACGGGTTCGGGCAAGACGACGACGCTGTACTCGGCGCTCTCGTCGCTCAACCAGATCGACACCAACATCTCCACCGCCGAGGACCCGGTCGAGTTCAACTTCGCCGGCATCAACCAGGTGCAGATGCATGAAGACATCGGCCTGAACTTCGCCGCGGCGCTGCGCAGCTTCCTGCGTCAGGACCCCGACATCATCATGATCGGCGAGATCCGAGACTTCGAGACGGGCGAGATCGCGGTGAAGGCCGCGCTCACCGGCCACCTGGTGCTCTCCACGCTGCACACCAACGACGCCCCTGGCACCGTGAGCCGTCTGCTCAACATGGGCATCGAGCCGTTCCTCGTCACGGCCTCGCTCAACCTGATCCTGGCCCAGCGTCTGTGCCGCCGCCTGTGCAAGGAGTGCAAGCGCCCGGCGGCCAACGTGGACGAGAAGGCGCTCATCGACGCGGGCGTGCCCCCGGAGAAGATCGGCGCCTTCACCATGTACGAGAAGGTTGGCTGCCGCGAGTGCAATGACCGTGGCTACCGCGGCCGCGTGGCCGTGTACGAGGTCATGCCCTTCTGGGACGGTCTCAAGGAGCTGGTCATCAACGGCGCCTCCGCCGCCGAGCTCAAGCAAGAGGCCATCCGCCTGGGCATGAGCTCTCTGCGCATGTCCGCCCTGGCCAAGATGATGGACGGCGTCACCACGCTCGAAGAGGTGGTGGGCAACACCGCTCCGGATCGCTTCTAACTCTTTCCACCTCACACTTCACCGCAGCTCGAAGGACTTCCTCCGTGGCAAACCTGCACCAGCTTCTCAAGGCGATGGTCGAGAAGGGCGCTTCCGACCTCCACATCACCACTGGCTCCCCGCCGCAGCTCCGCGTGGACGGCGAGCTGGTGCCGCTGAAGACGGCCCCCCTCACGCCGGTGGAGACCAAGCAGCTCTGCTACTCGATCCTCACGGACGCCCAGAAGCACAAGTTCGAGGAGGACAACGAGCTGGACCTGTCCTTCGGCGTGAAGGGCCTGTCGCGCTTCCGCGCCAACGTCTACATGCAGCGCGGCGCGGTGGCCGGCGCCTTCCGGACCATTCCCTTCAAGATCCTCACCTTCGCGGAGCTGGGGCTGCCGCCGGTGGTGGCCGAGCTGGTCAAGCGCCCCCGCGGCCTCATCCTCGTCACGGGCCCCACGGGCTCGGGCAAGTCCACCACGCTGGCGTCGATGATCGACAAGATCAACACCGAGCGTCATGAGCACATCATGACGATCGAGGATCCGATCGAATACCTGCACCCGCACAAGAACTGCCTGGTCAACCAGCGCGAGGTGGGCGCCGACACGCGCAACTTCAAGACGGCGCTCAAGTACATCCTCCGCCAGGACCCGGACATCGTGCTGGTGGGCGAGCTGCGAGACCTGGAGACCATCGAAGCGGCGCTCACCATCGCCGAGACGGGCCACACCTGCTACGCCACGCTGCACACCAACAGCGCGGTGCAGACCATCAACCGGGTGCTGGACGTGTTCCCGCCGTACCAGCAGCCGCAGGTGCGCGCTCAGATGTCCTTCGTGCTCGAGGGCGTGATGAGCCAGTCCCTGGTGGCCAAGGCGGGCGGCCCCGGCCGCGTGCTGGCGCTGGAGGTCATGGTGCCCACGCCCGCTATCCGCAACCTGATCCGCGAGGACAAGGTGCACCAGGTCTACTCCTCCATGCAGGTGGGCCAGGCGAAGTACGGCATGCAGACCTTCAACCAGGCTCTGGCGCAGCTGCTGGCGCGCAGGTTGATCAGCCAGGAGGAGGCCTTCGGCCGCTCCAGCGATCCTGAGGAGCTGCGCAACATTCTGTCGGGCAGTGTACCCGGCGGCGCACCGCAGCGGCCAGGCGGCGGAGCCCCCGGCCGTTAGTTATGGGTTTTGAAGACGCGCGGTAGACTGTCGGTCCCCGCGGAGGTCCATTGTCATGGCGGCAACAGCACAGAGACAGATTCAGAAGAAGACCACCCAGTGGCTCTGGGAAGCCAAGACCAAGGGCGGGGAGACCAAGAAGGGCGAGATGGAGGCCGGCGACGCCGAGGCCGTCAACGCGCGCCTCAAGTCGCTCGGCCTCAACCCGGTCAAGGTCAAGAAGAAGCCGATCGAGATCAACATCAGCATCGGCTCGGGCGTGACGGGCAAGGACATCCTTGTCTTCACCCGCCAGTTCGCCACGATGATCGACGCCGGCCTTCCCCTGGTGCAGTGCCTGGACATCCTGGGCAGCCAGATGGACAACCCGGCCTTCAAGAAGGTCGTCTTCCAGATCAAGGGCAAGGTCGAGCAAGGCTCCACCTTCGCGGACGCGCTCAAGGATCACCCCAAGGTCTTCGACGAGCTGTTCGTGCAGCTGTGCGCCGCGGGCGAGGTGGGCGGTATCCTCGACACCATCCTCAACCGTCTGGCGGCCTACCGTGAGAAGGCCGAGAAGCTCAAGCGCAAGGTCAAGAGCGCGATGACCTACCCGGCCATCGTCATCCTCGTGGCCATCGGCGTGACGGCGCTGCTGCTGCTCAAGGTGACGCCGGTGTTCGCGAAGATGTTCGCGGACTTCGGCTCGGCGCTGCCGGCGCCCACCCAGTTCGTGGTGGACACCTCCGAGTGGCTGCAGAAGTACATCATGCACCTGCTGATCAGCATCGGCTCCGTGGTCTTCTTCTTCTGGTGGACCTACAACAACCCGAAGGGCCGGAAGATCCTGGACAAGGTGGTGCTGAAGTTGCCGCTGTTCGGGTCGGTGATCCGCAAGGTGGCGGTGGCGCGCTTTACCCGCACGCTGGGGACGATGATCTCCTCGGGCGTGCCCATCCTGGACGCGCTGGACGTGACGGCGAAGACGGCGGGTAACCGCACCGTGGAAGAGGCCATCTACTACGTGCGCGGTAAGATCGCCGAGGGTAAGAACATCGCCGGCCCGCTGCTGGAGACGGGCGTGTTCCCCTCCATGGTGGTGCAGATGATCGGCGTGGGTGAGGCCACGGGCGCCATGGACGCGATGCTCAACAAGATCGCCGACTTCTATGATGACGAGGTGGACACGGCCGTCGCCGGCCTGACGGCGATGATCGAGCCGCTGCTGATGGTGTTCCTGGGCGGCGTGGTGGGTGGCTTCCTCATCGCGATGTACCTGCCCATCTTCTCCATCGCCGGTGCCATCAAGTAAGCAGAGCTCCCTCCGGTGACATCCAGTCGAGCCGCGGCGCTCGCCCCGCTGCCGGGCGAGCCCGAGCTGCGCGTCCGGTTGACGTGGTTGTCCGTCTTCCGGGCCGTCGCCACCAGCCTGCTGTTGACCGTGTTCGCGCTGCGGCTGCTCGCCTCGTCAACCACGAGCGAGCTGTCGCGCCGGGACACCCTGGCCTTCCTGGGCATCGGGCTCATCTACGTCCTGACGCTCATCTACGGGCTGTGGCTGCGCCGGGGCCGGGTGGGCCGCTCGGCCGCCATCGTCCAGGTGGCGGGAGATGTGCTCATCGCCTCGGGCCTGGTGGCCGCGACGGGTGGGGCGGACTCTCCGCTGGCCTTTACGTACTCGCTGGCGGTGATCGCCGCCTCCATCCTCTTGTCGCAGCGCGGGGCCTTCGTGACGGCCGCGGCCTGCTCGGGGGTGTACGGCGCCGTGGTGGCCACGCACCTGCTGCAGCTGGGCTCCGAGCCACCCGCGGCGCTGCTGGTGCAGTTCAGCTTCACCTACGCCAGCAACGTCCTGGCGCACTTCCTGATCGCGGCGCTGGCGGGCTTCCTCAGCCGGCAGCTGCTGGCGGCGGGCGGGCGGCTCTCGGCCAGCCAGGCGGATCTGCGGCGGCTGGCCACCCTCCATCAGCAGATCCTCGACAGCAGCCCCTCCGGGCTCCTCACCTGCGAGGAGGATGGGCGCATCTCGTTCATCAACCGCGCCGGCCTGAGCATCCTCGGCGTGGATGAGGGTGCCGCGCGGACCCGGCGCGTGCAGGAGCTGCTGCCCGGGCTGCCGGTGATGGAGCGGGTGCCGCGCTCGGAGCTGAAGGTGGAGACGGCCCGGGGGCCTCGCATCCTCGGCCTCACGCTGGCGCCGCTGGAGGGCACCGGCCACGCCAGCCGCCTCATCGTCTTCCAGGATCTGACGGCGCTGCGGCGCGCCGAGGACGAGCTGCGGCGGGCGGACCGGCTGGCGGCGCTGGGCACGCTGGCGGCGCAGCTGGCGCACGAGATTCGCAACCCGCTGGCGGCGATGCGCGGCTCGGCGCAGATGCTGGCGCAGGACGGGGCCGAGGATCCGGGCATGTCGCGGCTGACCACCATCCTGCTGCGCGAGTCGGATCGGCTCTCGCGGTTGGTGGAGGAGTTCCTGCGCTTTGCCCGCCCGCCCAAGCCGGTGGCCCGGCCGGTGGAGCTGGAGCAGCTCGTCCGGGAGACGCTGGAGATGCTGCAGACGGATCCGCTCAGCAGCGGCGTGGAGCTGGAGCTGGACGTGCGGCCGGTGGCGGCCACGGTGGATCCGGATCAGCTCCGCCAGGTGCTGCTCAACCTGGCGCGCAACGCCTTCGAGGCGGCGGGGGCGGGCGGCCGGGTCCGCGTGTCCCTGGCGAGCGAGGGGGGCGTGGTACGGCTGTGCGTGTGGGACTCGGCGGGCGCGATACCGGAGTCACACCTGGGGCGTATCTTCGAGCCGTTCTTCACCACGCGAAGTGGCGGGACGGGATTGGGGCTGGCTACGGCATACTCCATCGTGCGGGCGCACGAGGGCCGTCTCCAGGTGGCCTCCACGCCCGAGACGGGGACGGAGTTCACGGTGGAGCTGCCGCTGGCCGCGGAGGAGGTGCAGGGTGCACGTGCTGGTAGTGGATGACGAGCTGTCGATGCGCGAGTACCTCGAGGTGCTGCTGTCCCGCGTGGGCTACCGCGTCAGCATCGCGGGCAATGAGAAGGCCGCCGTCGAGACGCTGGGCGCGGGGGGCGTGGACGTCGTCATCTCCGACATGAAGCTGGGGACAGGCAGCGGGCTGAGCGTGCTGAAGGCCGCGCGGGCCCAGTCGGCGCCGCCCGAGGTCATCCTCATCACCGCGTTTGGCACGCCGGCGGCCGCCGTGGAGGCGATGCGGGCGGGCGCGTACGACTACATCTGCAAGCCCTTCGACAACGAAGAGCTGAAGCTGCTGGTGCAGAAGGCCCTGGAGAAGCGGGGGCTGCGCGAGGAGAACCGGCAGCTGCGCCGCTCGCTCAGCGGCATGCGCGGGCTGTGGGTGGGAGAGAGCCCGGCGATGCAGGAGGTCTGGGGGCTGGTGGAGAAGGTGGCGCCCAGCCGCACCACCGTGCTCATCATGGGCGAGAGCGGCACGGGCAAGGAGCTGGTGGCGCGCGCGCTCCACCTGCGCAGCACGCGCGCCGGAGCGCCCTTTCTCCCCGTCAACTGCGCCGCGCTCAACGAGGGCGTGCTGGAGAGCGAGCTGTTCGGCCACATCAAGGGCGCCTTCACGGGGGCCCAGGCGGACCGCGCGGGCATCCTCGTCTCGGCGGGGGAGGGCACCGTCTTCCTGGATGAGATCGGCGAGGTGCCGATGTCCACGCAGGTGAAGCTGCTGCGCGTGCTGCAGGAGCGGCGGGTGAAGCCGGTGGGCAGCTCCACCGAGGTGCCCTTCCAGGCGCGCGTGGTGGCGGCCACCAACAAGCGGCTGGAGGCCGAGGTGAAGGCCGGCCGCTTCCGCGAGGATCTGCTCTACCGCCTCAACGTCATCACCGTGGATCTGCCGCCCCTGCGCGAGCGCACGGGAGACATTCCGCTGCTGGCGCGCCACTTCCTGGCGCAGATGCGCGAGGAGCTGGGGCGGCCCAACCTGGACTTCTCGCCGACGGCCATCGAGGTGCTGGAGCGCTATTCCTTTCCGGGCAACGTGCGCCAGCTCCAGAACATCATCGAGCGCGCCGCCACGCTCGCGGACACGGATGTGCTCGGGCCGGAGACGCTGCCCTCCGCGCTGCGCGGAGAGGGAGAGGCAGAGCAGCAGTCCGCGGGCACCGTGGAGCTGCCCAATGGCTTCTCGCTCGAGCGCTACCTGGATGATGCGGAGCGGCGCTACCTGCTGGCCGCGCTCCAGCGGGCCGGAGGCGTGAAGACGCGCGCGGCGGAGCTGCTCGGGCTGAGCTTCCGCTCCTTCCGCTACCGGGCCGCCAAGCACGGCCTCGGAGACCGCGAGGACGGCGGCGACTCCGGTCCGGCGTAGCGCCCGGAGCAGCTGGACACATAAAAAAGGCGAGCGACGAAGGGTCGCTCGCCTTTCTCATGGGCTCAAAGCCTGGGCGCCGCGCGGGCTACTTGAAGTCGCGGCGCGAGAACAGGACGATCGCGATGGCGATCATCACCGCCGAGTAGGCCACCGCGTAGAGCATGGACGGCAGCAGCTGGGACAGCGGCGTGGGCAGCTCGTACGTGGCCTGCACGCGGTAGTTGAGGCGCGCCAGGTCCGGCAGCGCGTAGTACACGCCCCTGCCCACCCACCGCAGCAGCGGGCTCTCCGACTTGCGCGACAGCTCGTAGATGTCACCGCCCAGGTGGCCGGCGAAGTACGCGCCAATCGTCACCGTCGCCGACACCATCTGGCTGGAGAAGCTGGACATCAAGAAGCCGATGCTGCTGAGCACCAGCAGCTCGAAGAAGAGCATGCCGATGGCGACGAACTGGGCCTGGGTGAAGCTCGTTCCGTACAGGGCGATCTGCCCGAAGAAGAGCAGCCCCATGGCCGCCAGCAGCACCGCCAGGGTGAGCATGTTGCCCGCGAAGCGCGCGGTGAGGAACGTCGCTCGGGAGATGGGCTTGGAGACGATGAGGAACAGCGTCTTGCGCTCGATCTCCCGGCTCAGCATGCCGCTGGACAGGAAGACGGAGAGCAGCACCAGCACGATGCTCATCACCCCGAGGCCCACGTCCGTGAGCACGCGATCAAAGGTGGAGACGGCCAGGTTGGTGAGCAGGGTGGAGGCCACCAGGAGCCCGAAGGCGAACGCGCCCACCACCACGGTGACGCGGTTGCGCCGGGCCTCCCGGAAGCCATTGAGGGTGAGCGCGAGGAACGGCCGCATCATGACTGAATCTCTCCTCCGACAGTGCCGTGCTTGGCCTCGCTCATGGCCTGGAGGAACAGCTCCTCCAGCGAGAAGCGGGCTGGCTGCAGTTGGGTGACGCGGCCGCCCGCACTCAGCACGCTCTTGAGCAGCGGCTGCACGTGGGCGTCTCCGGCGCGCACCCGCACGCGGTTGGTCAAGTCCTGCACCTGCTCCAGCGGGTGCCCCAGGCCGCGCACCGCGTCCGGGGCCAGGCCCTCGATGGTGAGCTCCACCAGCGGCACCTGCGTCGTGAGCAGCTCCTGCACGCTGCCCTCGCGCGCCAGCTTGCCGTTGACGAGCACCGCCACGCGGTTACACAGCGCCTCCACGTCCGGGATGATGTGCGTGCAGAAGAGCACCGTGGTGCCCCGCTCGCGCTCCTGGAGGATGAGATCTCGAATCTCCCGGCGGCCCACCGGATCCAGGCCGCTGGTGGGCTCGTCCAGGATGAGCAGCTTGGGCCGGCCGACAATGGCCTGCGCCAGGCCAATGCGCTGCACCATGCCCTTGGAGTAGCGGCGGATCTGCAGGCCCGCGGTGCGGCCCATGCCCACCGAGCCCAGCACCTCCTTCACCCGCTGATCCAGCTCATGCCCGCTCAGCCCCACGAGCTGGCCGGCCAGCCGGACGAACTCCTCGCCCGTGAGGTACTCGTAGGGGGCGGGGTTCTCCGGCAGGAAGCCCACATTGCGGCGGGCCTCCTTCGCGTCCGGCGCGTGCCCGAAGAGCCGCGCCGTGCCGCTGGTGGCCTGGACGAGGTTCATCAGGATCTTGATGGTGGTGGACTTGCCGGCCCCGTTGGGACCGAGCAGGCCATAGACCTGTCCGGGCTGAATGGAGAGGGTGAGGCCCTGAAGTGCCAGCACCCGCTTGTTCATCCAGAAACCCAGGCGGTACGTCTTCGACAGGTCCCGGGTCTCAATGGCTAACGTTTCGGGAGCGCTCATGGCGTGTTGTGTGCGTCGTGTTGGTCCGGCTGCGGCGATTGCTGCTGCTGCTGCTGCTGCTGCTGTTCCTTCGCGAGCTCTTTGTCGAACTCGGGCGGCCTCAGGCGCGTCCGGCGGTTGCTGGACCAGCTCTTCCCGTCCGGATCGAAGCCGATGTACCCGCCCATGGGATCCGCGGGGATGCTGGGTAGATCACCCTGGGCGACCAGCTCGGACATGGTCTGCGGCATGCGGCCCTCGCGCTTCTTGAAGGCGGCGATGGCGTCATCCACCTTCACCAGCACCTGTTCCAGGCGGATGTCCGCGGCGCGCTCCTCGAACATCTGGCGCATCTCCGGGTCCGTCTCGTTGTCCCGGAACATCTCCACCATGGCGAGGGCGGTGTCGAAGCGGCGGTTGAAGGCCAGCATGCGCGTGGCGAACTCCGGCACGAACTTGCTCGTGTTGGGCAGCGTGGCGGCGATGCGCAGGTGCTCGGCGGCGGCGGCGTGCTCGCCAAAGTAGTAGCTCAGGTTGTACGCGAGGAACAGGCGCAGGTCCGCGTCCTCGGGGAAGACCTTCACTCCCTTCTCGAGGATCTTCCGCGCCTCCACCGTGTTCACCCACGTCTCGCGGCCCAGGTTGGTGGGGATGGCGTTGCCCGCGTAGGCGTAGACCTTGTGGAACTGGGGGTCCAGGTCCGTGATCAGGTCCGCGTAGTAGAAGAGATCCAGGTAGCGCGTGGGATCCTGGCTCTCGCCGCCCCGGCCCGCGGCCTGGATGGCCTGCAGCCAGTAGTAGTCGGTGACGAGCGAGCGCTGCCCGGCGCCCAGCACGCGCAACATCTCGAGGCGGGGGAGCAGCGGAGCCCGGTAGGGCCCACGGGGCGGGTCTCGCGGCGGCTCCGAGAGCGCGCCCACGGTCCCAATTCCCAAGAGGCAGATGGCCAGTGTCAGAGGGGACTTCATCGCTTGAGATCCGCACACTACTGGCGCCAGGCGTGGCAGACCAGCAGGAGTCAAACCCGTGGCGGGCGTCCGCCTGCCTAGTCGCAGTTGACGTCGTTGTTGACGTTGAACGGCTCACCCGCGGCCACGTGGATGGCCACGCCGCCGGTCGAGGGGCAAGCAGGGGTGACATCGCCATCCGACGAGGAGACCAGCCAGGTGTCCGCCGTGTCGCCGAGCGTGTTGTCCACATCCCCCGTGGCAAAGCCCAGGAAGTCCCAGCTCTCTCCGCTGCCCTTGAGCCCAGGCGTCGTGGTCAGGCCATTGGCGGTGGCCTTGGCGTTCCAGTTGGCCGAGGCCGGAGCCACGATGGGGAAGGTGGTGGGGAAGCCGGTGAACTTGAAGGTGTCCACCGCGACGCAGTCGTCGTTGGGGTTCTGCTTCAGGTTGATGGTCGTGCGATCCTCCACGGTGGTGCACGGATCATTCATGAGGTAGCTGTAGCGGTTGCCGCGCTCAGGGTTGAACCCTGGCACCCGGATCTCCGGGTTCGGCCGCTTGGACAGGGTGCGGAACCCCGTGAACAGGGTCTTGAGGTTGGCGTTGGCCTCAGACTGTCGGGCTCGCGCTTGGAAGCGGAGGAAGTTTGGGATCGCGATGGCCGCGAGGATGCCGATGATCGCCACCACGATCATCAACTCAATCAGCGTGAAGCCGCGTGGATTCTGCCGAGTCATGCGAGGGTCTCCCAAACAAAACAGGCCGGGATGAACGGGCATCCCGGCCTGTCGGACATCATCAACTGTCAACGCAGGAGTTAGTCGCAGTTCACGTCGTTGTAGACGTTGAACGGCTCGCCAGCGGCAACAGGCTGGCCGGCGGAGGTCGGGCAGTTGGCGCCCAGGCTGCCGTCAGAGGAGCCGATCACCCAGGTGTCAGCCTTGTCGGTGCCCAGGGTGTTGTCCACGTCACCCGCGGCGTAGGCCAGGAAGCACCAGTTGTCCTGGCTGCCGAAGATGCCGGCGGCGCCCGCCATCGACACGCCGGAGCACTTGGCATCCCACGTCACGGAGGTCAGGGCCTCGGGGGCGAAGAACAGGGGGAAGCTGGTGAACTTGAACTGGTCCGTACCAACGCAGGTGTCGTTGTTGTTCTGCTTGGTGTCCACCTTGCTGCGGTCCTCAGTGGAGGAGCAGGCGTTCTCCAGGTGGTAGCTGTAGCGGTTGCCGCGCTCCGGGGCGAAGCTGGTGGCGCGGATGACCTGGGGCGGCATGCGCTGCTGGGTGCGCAGACCGGTGAAGAGGGACTTGAGGTTGGTGTTCGCCTCGGACTGACGAGCGCGCGCCTGGAACCGGATGAAGTTCGGGATCGCGATGGCCGCGAGGATACCGATGATCGCCACCACGATCATGAGCTCGATGAGGGTAAAACCACGATTGCGACGAGTCTGGGTCATGTCTGCTGCTCCTTACAGTCGGCGAGGACTGGGGGTGAACGACGGGCTCCGTCATAGCAAGGGAAGGGCCACCTGCGCCAGATCTGCTAAGTGCGCTGATCGCTTAGAGCCTCCCGGGGGCCCTGCGGGCCAAGAGCCGGGGAGATCGACAAATTTTGGCACCCAGCGACGAAATTGGGCACCCGGATCAGCGCCGTCCGGCGTTTTCGGGCACCGCGGCGAGGCGCTCGAAGGTAGCCTCAGTGGCCCATGGCTCTGGAGTTGCCGCCCTTTCTCTCTTCTCTGCTGACTGTCTGGCTCTTCGTGATGGGCCTGTGCGTCGGCAGTTTCTTGAATGTCGTCATTGCGCGCGTTCCGCACGGAGAAAGCATCGTCCGGCCGGGCTCTCGCTGCCCGAAGTGTGGTCACGCCCTCTCCTGGTACGAGAACATTCCGCTCCTCTCGTGGCTGGCGTTGAGGGGCCGTTGCCGGAGCTGCAAGGCCCCCATCTCGATTCGCTACCCGCTGGTGGAGCTGCTCGTGGGGCTGCTCTTCCTGGCGTGCGTGCGCCGGTTCGACTTCTCGTGGGGCTTGGTGTCCGGGCTGGTGCTCGTCTCGCTGCTGGTACCGCTGACCTTCATTGATCTGGAGCATTGGATCCTGCCCTTCTCCCTCACCGTCCCAGGCATCGTGGCGGGGGTGGCTCTGGCCATTCCGCAGGGCCTGGGGGCGCTGCGCGATGCGGCTCTGGGCGCGGTGGTGGGGTTCCTCGCCTTCCGGCTGATGGAGTACGTGGGCTGGAAGCTGCTCAAGCAGGAGGCGCTCGGCGCGGGCGACAAGTACCTGGTGGCGATGCTGGGCGCGTTCCTCTCCTGGCGGACCCTGCTGGGTGTCCTCTTCCTCTCCTCGCTCCAGGGCGCCGTGGTGGGCGTGCTGCTGATTGCGCTCACGGGCCGGGCGGGGCCGCGCTCCGAGTCCGCGCCGGCCGAGTCCTCTCCGCCGCCCGAGCCCGGGGCCGAGTCTCCGTCACCCGAGTCCGGCGCTCAGTCTCCAGAGGAAGAGGACAAGCCGCTGCCCGAGCTGACGATGACGTGGGAGTTCACCAAGCCGGGGTTGCCGCTGTGGTGGCGGCTGGTGCTGGTGCCCTACTGCTTGCTCTTCCAGGACATCCCGGATCCGCCCACGGACGAGGCGGGAGAGGAGATCGACTGGGTGCCGGGCAAGACGAACATCCCCTTCGGGCCCTGGCTGGCGCTGGCGGGGCTGGAGATCCTGCTGCTGGCGCCGTGGCTGGCTCAGGTGCTGCCGCCCCAGCTCGCCGTGCTGGTGGGAGGCGCGCGGTGAGGAGGCGCGGGGCGAGATGAAGTGGCGCATCGCCAGCGTGGCCTTCCTCCTGGGCTCGATCAGCACGGGGCTGTCGTGGCTCACGCTCCAGCCCGCGCTCATCCGGTTGCTGGAGGTCGCGCGCCGGTTTGCTCCCGCCGACAGCCCCGAGGCAGAGGTGCTCTCGCGCGTGCGGGGCTTCCTGCCCTTCGCGCTCGGGCTGGATCTGCTGGTGCTGGGAGCGCTGGTGTACTTCGTGCTCGACCTGACCGTGGGCCGGCCGCTGCGCAACACGGAGATCGCCGTGGAGCAGCTCGGCAGGCTCGAGCTGGATCTGGCGCCGGTGTCCCAGGGCGGGCCGCTGCTGTCACGCATCCAGAGCGCGCTGAACCGGATGGCCGAGGCGCTGCGCGAGGAGCAGGCCAAGACGCGCGCTCAGCTCGAGGCGCTGCGGCAGGCCAACGCGCGGCTGTCACGCGCGCAGACGGAGCTGATCTCCGCCGAGCGGCTGGCCACCGTGGGCAAGCTGGCGGCGGGCGTGGCCCACGAGGTGGGCAACCCGCTGGCCGGAATCCTCGGCTACCTCTCTCTGGCGCGCATGCGAGCCCCCACTCCCGAGCTGAAGGAATATCTGGAGCGCATCGATCATGAGGTGAACCGCATTGACGGCATCGTCCGTGGGCTGCTGGATCTGGGGCGCCCCAGGCCCGCCACGCTGGGGCCGGTGGACGTCAGCCAGGTGGTGGAGACGTGCGTGAAGCTGGTGCGCGCGGGCCCGGAGCTGTCCCGGGTGAAGGTGGACTTCGCGCTCGAGCCGGGGCTGCTGGCGCGCGCCGACACCGGGCCGCTCTCGCAGATCCTCATCAACCTGGTGCTCAACGCCGCGCAGGCCATGGGAGGGGAGGGTGGGGTGCGCGTCTCCTCCCGGCGCGAGGGCGGCGAGGTGCGCCTGGAGGTGGAGGACACCGGGCCCGGCATTCCCGCGGACGTCATGCCGCGCCTCTTCGAGCCCTTCTTCACTACCAAGGAGGGCAAGGGCACCGGGCTGGGGCTGGCCGTGTCGCTGCACCTGGCGCAGAGCATGGGCGGCCGGCTCTCCGCGGAGAACGTCCCGGGGGGCGGCGCTCGCTTCATTGTCCACCTTTCGGCGCCTTGAGACGGGAACTCCCTTTCGTCAGGGCGCTGGGAGATGATGGGGCTCTTCGCCACCATGCCCACCTTCCGCTCGATTCTCGTCGCCGATGACGAGCCCTCCATCCGCCATGTCCTCTCGCTGGTGCTCAAGGAGCACGGGTACGAGGTCCGCGCCGTGTCCGACGGCGAGGAGGCCGTGCGCGAGCTGGCCGCGCGCAGCTACGACGTGCTGCTGTGCGACGTGCGCATGCCCAAGCGCGATGGCCTCTCCGTCCTGCGCCAGGCCAAGGCCGAGCACCCCGGCCTCACCGTGCTGGTGATGAGCGCCTACGGCTCGCAGGAGCAGGCGCTGGAGGCCGTTGGCGCCGGCGCGTACGACTACGTCCAGAAGCCCTTCAAGCCCGAGGAGATCGTCTTCGTCCTGCGCAAGGCCGAGGAGCGCGAGCGGCTGCTGCGCGAGAACCGGCGCCTGCGCACGGCCGCGGCTCCGCCTCCCGAGCGCATCCTCGGCGAGAGCGAGGGCCTCAAGGCCGTGCTGCGCCAGGTGGACCGGCTCGCGCCCGTGAACACCACCGTCCTCATCACCGGCGAGAGCGGCACCGGCAAGGAGCTCATCGCCCGCGCGCTGCACGAGCGCTCCGCGAGGGCCGCCAACCCCTTCGTCGCCGTCAACTGCGGCGCCATCCCCGCGGGGCTGATCGAGAGCGAGCTGTTCGGCCACGCCAAGGGCGCCTTCACCGATGCGCGCACCGCCAAGCAGGGCCTCTTCAGTGAGGCCGATGGAGGCACGCTCTTCCTGGATGAGGTGGGCGAGCTGCCGCTGCCCGCGCAGGTGAAGCTGCTGCGCGTGCTCCAGGAGGGAGAGATCCGCCCCGTGGGCGAGAGCCGCGCCGAGCGCGTGGACGTGCGCGTCATCGCCGCGACGCTGAGAGATCTGGGCAAGCTGGTGGAGCGCGGCGAGTTCCGAGAGGATCTCTACTACCGCCTCAACGTGGTGAACCTGCGGATGCCGCCCCTGCGCGAGCGCCGCGAGGACATCCCGCTGCTGACGCGCGCCTTCATCCACCGCTTCAACCGCCAGCTCAACCGCGAGCCGCCCATCGAGAGCCTCAGCCCCGAGGCCGAGGCGCTCATGGCCGCCTACGCCTGGCCCGGCAACGTGCGCGAGCTGGAGAACGCCATGGAGCGCGCCGTGCTCCTGGCGGACGGGCCTCAGCTCCTACCCTCCAACCTCCCCGAGCGGCTCTGGGCCGCGCCCCAGCCGGCTGCCGGCTCGCCCTCCGTGCAACAGGCCGGTAGCGACTTGTCCCTCAAGCGCGCCATGCGCGAGCTGGAGGAGACATACATTCGCGCAGCCCTGCGCCGAACCCGTGGCAACCGCACCCGCGCTGCGGAAGTTCTGGACATCAGCCATCGCGCGCTCCTGTACAAGATCAAGGAGTACGGAATTGATCCGGACGCGGAAGCCGAGAAGGGCAGCTAGGCGTCCGGCTGAGCACATTGTGGGGATTTGACGCCGCTGGCGGCAGGCCGGAAAATCGGCCTCGCGGTGCCATAGAGGGCGCGGCCGGTGGGCGTGCAGCGGGTGCCCAGACGGCCGTGGAGCAAGCAGGCGCCGGTCAACTTTTAGGCGGGGTTGCGCGCTGATGCTACGCTGGCGCCCTCTCCACGGGAGAACTGCATGGCGAAGGGCAAACTGGCACTCGGTCTCGATATCGGATCGACCTCTGTAAAGATGATCCTCCTCAAGGAGCAGCGCAAGCGTGGCGAGGTCGGCTACGCGCTGCAGAGCTTCGGCATGAAGCCGCTGCCTCCCGAGGCCATCGTCGATGGCGCGTTGATGAACTCCACGGCCATCGTTCAGGCGGTGCAGGAGCTGATGAACGAGCTGAAGGTGAAGAACAGGGAGGTCGCCATCGGCGTCTCCGGCCACTCGGTCATCATCAAGAAGATCCAGATGCCTCGCATGAGCCAGGAAGAGCTCGAGGAGAGCATCCAGTGGGAGGCGGAGCAGTACATCCCCTTCGACGTCAAGGACGTGAACATCGACACGCAGATCCTCGACGCGGGCGCCAATGACGCCACCGGGCAGATGGATGTGCTGCTGGTGGCCGCCAAGAAGGACATGATCAACGACTACACCACCGTGGTCTCCGAGGCGGGACTGGCGCCGGTGGTGGTGGACGTGGACGCCTTCGCCGTCCAGAACATGTTCGCCGCCAACTACGACATCCCCGAGAAGGAGACCGTGGTGCTCATCAACGCGGGCGCCTCGGTGGTGAACATCAACATCATCGCCAACGGCATCACGGTCTTCACCCGCGACGTGACGATCGGCGGCAACCAGTTCACCGAGGAGATCCAGAAGCAGCTCAACGTCTCCTACGAGGAGGCCGAGGCGCTGAAGCTGGGCGGCAACGGCAAGGACGCCGACGCCGTGGTGCCCCAGGACGTGGAGCGCGTGCTCACCAGCGTGGCCGAGCAGGTGGCCGGTGAGATCCAGCGCTCGCTGGACTTCTACGCGGGCACCGCCGCCGACGCCAACTTCAGCAAGGTGTTCCTGTCCGGCGGCACCGCGAAGATCCCCGCGCTGTTCAAGACGATTGAGGCGCGCGTGGGCGTTCCGGTCGAGATCCTCAACCCGTTCCGGAAGATCGAAGTGGACAACCGCAGGTTCGACCCCGCCTTCATCATGGACGTGGCGCCCATGGCGGCCGTCGCGGTGGGCCTGGCCCTGCGCCGCCCTGGTGACAAGCTGAACTGAGATTCCCCGCTCACTGATTATCGAAGGAACTGACTCATATGATGATCCGTATCAATCTCCTGCCCGTCCGGGCGGCGAAGAAGAAGGAGATGGGGAAGCAGATCCTGGTCCTCTTCGCCATCGTCCTGATCGCCGCGTTCGTGGGTAACTACATGTGGTACTCGGGCCGCAAGGCCGAGTTCGACCAGAACGCCGCGGGCATCGCCCAGGTCAAGACCAAGATCGCCGAGCTCGACAAAGTCATCGGCGAGGTCAGCAAGATCAACGACCGCAAGGCCGAGGTCGAGAAGAAGCTCAACGTGCTCGACAACCTGCGCAAGGGCCGCTCCGGTCCGGTGAAGATGCTGGACGCGCTGGCCACGGCCACGCCGAAGAAGCTGTGGCTCAAGGGCTTCACCGAGGACAAGGGCGCGGTGAAGGTCACCGGCTCGGCCATCAGCCACGACGAGGTGGCCGAGTTCATGGCCAGCCTGGGGCACATGGTGTGGACGCCCAAGGGCATGGGGCGGCTGGTGGAGTCTCGCAAGGACTCGCCCACCTCACGCGTGGAGCTGCTCACCCCGGACGCCGCCATCGAGGAGTTCCCGGTGGCCTCCGTGAAGCTGTTCTTCAACAACATCGAGCTGAAGACCGCGGTGGCGAAGCCCGCGTCCGGTGGCGAGACGGGTGAGTTCTCGACCGTCGACTTCGACATCAGCCTGACGGCCGACTACGCCATCTGAGAGGACCTGGCACCCATGGAACAGTACCTGGACAAGATTGCGAAGGCCCCGGCGGCGGCGAAGTACGGCGGTCTGGCGGCCGCGGTCGTGGCGCTCACCGCCCTCAACTTCTTCCTGCTGATTCAGCCCACGGAAGACTCGATCAAGCAGCAGGTGGAGCAGCGCCGGAAGCTGGACATCGATCTGGCGGAGAAGAGCGAGATCGCCCAGAACCTCAACGAGCGCCGGCGCGAGATGGACGTGCTGGAGCAGAAGCTGGCCGAGGCGCTCACCGAGCTGCCCGAGAAGAAAGAGATCGACGAGCTGCTCGCGCAGCTCAACGACATTGGCAAGAAGTCCGGCCTGGAGATCTCTCGCGTGGAGCCGGGCAAGGAGACCACCGGCAGCGAGTTCTTCGCGCGCATCCCCATCAAGATGACGGTGAGTGGCAACTACCACGAGATCGCCATGTTCATGCAGGAGATCGCGAACATGCGCCGCATCGTCAACGTGAACGGGATCGATCTAGGTAAGGGGACGGTGAAGAACGAGAAGGTCATCCTGCAGAGTTCCTTCACGGCGACCACGTTCCGGTTCGTCGAGCAGGCAAAGCCCGGTCAGAAAGTTGCGCAGCCCAATAAATAGGGTGACAAGAGGAATCAGAGGATGAAGACGCTCAAGTTCAAGATCACCACGGTTGCGCTGGCCATGCTGACGCTGGCCGCATGCGGCGGGAACGAGCATGCGGCTCCCGTCGCCAGGCCACCTCCGCCCAAGCAGGTGGCGGCTGCAACCGAGACGAAGGAAGCGCCTGCCGGGTCCTCCGTGAATTATTCGTACAACCCTGTCGGCAAGCGGGATCCGTTCCGCAGCCCGATTGATGAGTTGTCGCACACGCGCACGGACGCGCAGGTCCAGTCCTGCAACGAGCCGCTCTGCGCGTGGGATCTGGATCAGCTCAAGCTGGTGGCGGTCGTCACGGGCGACGCCAATCCGATTGCGATGGTGGAGGATCCGCTGGGGCGCGGACACATCGTGCGCCGCAACGCACGCATGGGGAAGCAGGGCGGGAGGGTGACCCAGATCCTTCGGGATTCGGTGACGGTGACCGAGTACATCCCGACGGAAGGCAAGGTCATTGCCAATCCCGTGAGCCTGCAGCTCAAGCAGGATAACAAGCGGGACCCGATGTACGACTTGTCCACGGGCAAGAACTGGGAGTAGCGCCGACGGGCCGGCAGCTCAGCCCGACGATTCCAACTTGTAGAGGGGTAGCATGCTCGGGAAGAGCGATGTGACGAGGGGCAAGTGGATGATTGCGGCCGCGTTGTTCGCGGTCGCAGTCGTGAGCGCCAAGGCGGAAGGCGCCGAACTCAACACGCTGAGGGACCTGCAGGTGGTCCCTACAGCTTCTGGCGCCCAGGTGGTCGTCTCGGGCACCCGTCCGCCTACCTTCACCGTATTCCGGCTCAGTGGGCCGGAGCGGCTGGTGGTGGACCTCTCGTCGGCGGACGCCACGAGCATCAAGGGACACCACGACGGGGCGGGCCCCGTGGCGGGCATTGTCACGTCCCAGTTCTCGGACGAGCGCGCGAGCGTGGGCCGGGTGCTGGTGGCGCTCGACAAGGCCTCGCAGTACGACGTGCGCGCTGACGGCAACCGGGTGATCATCTCGGTGGACGGCGCGGCGGCGGAGCCGATCACGGCCGAGGCGGACAAGCTCGAGGCGAGCAAGCCCGAGCAGGCCCCCGCCGTGGCTGAGAAGGCTCCCGCCGTGGAGAAGGCGCCGGTGGCCGAGAAGGCTCCGGTGGCCGAGAAGATGGCTACCGCCGAGAAGGCACCGGTGGCCGAGAAGATGGCTACCGCCGAGAAGGCACCGGTGGCCGAGAAGGCGCCGGTGGCCGAGAAGGCGCCGGTGGCCGAGAAGGTCGCCGTCGCCGAGAAGGCTCCGGCCGTGGAGAAGGCTCCGGCGGCCGAGAAGGCTCCGGCCGTGGCCCAGGCCCCCGCGCCTGTCCCGGCCAAGCCCGCCGAGCCGGCCACGCCTGCTCCGGTGGTGGCCCAGGCCGCGGCGCCCCAGGCGGCCCCGGTGGTCGTCGAGGCGGGTGAGCCGCAGGAGGCTCCCGGCCGCGAGAACGTGGTGGCCGCCGAGGCCGACGAGCGCGAGGTGACGCACCCGGCCAAGCGCATCACGGGCATCACCTTCGCCCGGGACACGCTGGCGGTCCGCACCGACGGCGAGGTCGCTCGCTACGAGGTGCTCGAGCTGGCGGATCCGCCGCGGCTGGCGGTCGACGTGTACAGCGTGGGCCTGTCGGCCAAGGCGCCGCGCGTCCACGGCAAGCTGCTGAAGGGCGTGCGCGTGGGTGCTCACGCCGACAAGGTCCGCCTGGTGCTGGACATGCCCAGCGGCATGCCGGCCTACCGCGTGGATCGCGCCGAGCACGGCCTGGAGGTGCTGCTCGGTGGCGCGGTGGCTCGCAAGGCTCCGCCCCCGGCCACCGAGGATCACGCGGCCGTGGCCGAGAGCGCCCCGCTGCGCCCGGCGTCCACGGCGGCCGAGCCGGCGCAGGGCGCGCTGGTGGACGTCAAGGAGCTCACCTTCGTTGAGAGCGACACCGGCGGCCGCGTGCAGCTCAAGCTGTCCGGCCCTGCCACCTGGAAGGTGGATCGCCCGGATCCGCGCAGCGCCGTGCTGACGCTGGACAACGCCAAGCTGCCGCGCAAGCTGGAGCGCAGCCTGGACACCTCGGCGCTGAGCACGCCGGTGAAGATGATCAGCGCCTTTACGGTGCCCGGCGAGGGCAACCGCGTGCGCCTGGTGGTGGCCGCTGACGGCGCCATCGAGGAGTCGGTGATCCAGAACGGCGGCGCGCTGAGCTGGAACCTCTCCGTGCAGGGCGTGAAGACGGAGCAGGTGGCCGTCACCCAGCGCACCGCCGGCTTCACCGCCGAGGCGCCCACCTACGCCTCCGAGGGCGCGCCGCAGCAGTCCCGCTACCACGGCAAGCGCGTGTCCTTCGAGTTCAAGGACATCGACATCCAGAACCTGCTGCGCGTCATCGCGGAGATCTCGAAGAAGAACATCGTGGTCGCCGACGACGTGCAGGGCAAGGTGACCATCCGCCTGCGCAACGTGCCCTGGGATCAGGCGCTGGATCTCATCCTGCGCACCAAGAACCTGGGCAAGGAGGAGGTGGGCAACATCGTCCGCATCGCTCCGCTCAAGACGCTGGAGGAGGAGGCGCGCCTGCGCGCCGATCGCATCAAGAGCATGAAGCAGCAGGAGGATCTGCTCGTCAACCTGATCCCGGTGAACTACGCGGTGGCGCAGGAGATGTCCGCGCGCGTGAAGGACATCCTGTCCGATCGCGGCTCGGTGACGGTGGACACGCGCACCAACGTGCTCATCGTCAAGGATCTGCGCGCCAACGTCGAGAAGGTGCGCGCGCTGGTGCGCAACCTGGACACCCAGACGCCGCAGGTGCTCATCGAGAGCCGCATCGTCGAGGCGACGACGTCCTTCTCCCGGCAGATCGGTGTGCAGTGGGGTGGTAACGCCACGGCCAACGCGGCCACGGGCAACACCACGGGCCTGATCTTCCCCAACTCGGTGAACCTGTTCGGCTCCTCGTCGGTCACGCAGCCGCCGGGCTTCGCCACGGACCCGAACTTCGCCATCAACCTGCCGGCGGCGACCAACCTGGGTGTCGGTGGCGGCATCGGTATGACGTTCGGCTCGGCCGGCGGCGCGCTGCAGCTCAACCTGCGCCTGTCCGCCGCGGAGAACGAGGGCTATGTGAAGACCATCTCCGCGCCCAAGGTCACCACGCTGGACAACAACACCGCGCGCATCAGCCAGGGCGTGTCCATCCCGTTCAGCCAGACGTCGGCGCAGGGTACGAACACGGTGTTCATCGAGGCGCGTCTGTCGCTCGAGGTGACGCCGCACATCACCCAGGACGGCAGCATCCTGATGAACATCAACGCCCAGAACAACCAGCCGGACCCGGCGAACACCGGCGCCAACGGCCAGCCCGCCATCCAGCGCAAGGAGGCGCAGACGCAGGTGCTGGTGAAGGACGGCGACACCACGGTGATTGGTGGCATCTACGTGCGCCGCGGCAGCACGGCGGTGGCCTCCATTCCATTCCTCGGGAAGATTCCGGTGCTGGGTTACTTCTTCCGTCAGAACACGGAGCGCGATGATCGGCAGGAGCTGCTGATCTTCGTCACGCCCCGTATCCTCAACCGGCAGACCATTGCGCAGACCCTGTGAGCCAGGGCCTGCCCTCCACGGAGTTCACTTCTATGAAGCGCCTGTTGTTCATCGCCACCCTGGCCGCCAGCGCCTCTGCCTGCGTCAATGGGAACAACCCTGTCCAGCTCCTCGACGCTCGCCCGGTGGATTCCAAGACGTGCGAGCGGTCGGAGAAGGCCATCCTCCGCGGGTCGCTGAACTACAACGTCAACACCCACTACATCACCACGTTCTCCGTCTTCTCTCCGCTGACCGAGAACACCACGTCGGGGAGCGGGACGGGCTTCTACGGGGAAGAGGTGGACCTCTCGTACACCGCCAAGAAGGTGACCACCACGTTCACTGACGAGAGCCTGCCGATCCTCTACGTGGTGCCCGCCGGGGCCCAGCCGGGCGATTCCTTCTTCACCGTGGATCTGATCGGGGATGAGGCGCGCAAGAAGCTGGAGGCCGTGGTGCCCTCGGAGCCGGACAGCATGACGCTGCTGGTGACGATCAAGCTCAAGGGCAAGCTGGCCTCGGGCAAGGCCGCCGAGACCAACGAGGTGACCTTCCCCATCGAGATCACCCGGGGCGCCTCGTGCCCGCCCAACCAGACGCCCATGCCGGGCGCGGAGGACAAGTGCTTCCCGGGCCAGGATGGGGTCGCCTTCTCCTGCGGGTAGGGAAGAGGGCCCTTGACGGGGCCCCTCTCTTCTCCTAAGCGCTCGCCGCCATGTCCTTCCGCACACACCTCGAGTCGGTGGTCAATCAGGTCGACGGGGCCCTCGCGTGCAGCGTGATGGGCTTCGACGGCATCGCCGTGGAGACCTTCCAGAGGGACGAGGCCGGGGAGCTGGAGCTCAACGGCGCCTGGGTGGAGTACGCCAACCTGCTCACCCAGCTGAAGAACGCCGCGGACGTGCTGAGGACGGGCGCCGTCACGGAGCTGAGTGTCAACAGTGAGAAAGTGTTGACCATCATCCGCCTGGTGTCGCCCGAGTACTTCCTGGTGCTGGCGCTCAAGGCGGAGGGCAACTACGGCAAGGGCCGCTACGTGCTGCGGATTACCGCGCCGAAGGTCCGCGCCGAGTTGTAAGGCAGGCAGACGCTCGACGCGCCGCCCCACCGCTTTCCCCTTTCCAAAGGGGAGTTGCATCGGCTAGACACCCCGGACTTTTTCAGCAGTCCGAAGGAGCTGTTTCCATGGCCGGTGTCATTGATACCTCCGAGTTCCGCAAGGGCCTCAAGATCGAGATCGACGGAGAGCCGTTCGAGATCGTCGATTTCCAGCACGTCAAGCCGGGCAAGGGCGCGGCGATTGTCCGCACCTCCATCCGCAGCCTGATCACTGGACGCCTGCTCACGCCGACGATGAAGTCTGGCGACAAGGTGGGCCGGCCGGACATCGAGGAGAAGGACATGCAGTACCTCTATGTCCAGGGCGATGACTACTACTTCATGGACACGCGCAACTACGAGCAGACCTTCCTCAGCGAGAAGGAGCTCGGGGACGCGAAGAATTACCTGAAGGAGAACGTCAACGTCTCGGTGCTCTTCTACAACGGGAAGGCCATTGGCGTGACGATGCCCAACTCGGTGGATCTCAAGGTCACCAAGTGCGATCCGGGCGTGCGCGGCGACACGGTGTCGGGCGCGATGAAGCCGGCGACGCTGGAGACGGGCTACACGGTGAACGTGCCGCTCTTCATCAACGAGGGCGACGTCCTGAAGATCGACACGCGTGACGGCAAGTACCTCACGCGCGTGGCCACCGGGGGATAAGTCCGGGCCGTAGCCCGGCTGGGAGGGGACGCATGGCGACGAAGCGCAAGGCAACGCGGGCTGAAGGCGAGCCCGCGCCGGCCGGTGGCCGGGACTCGGAGGCGACGTCCCTGGACGTGGACGCCCTCCGGCAGATCGTGGAGATGCTGGAGGCCTCGGATGTGACGAGGCTGGTGTGGCAGCGGGGGGATGAGCGGCTGTACATCCGCCGCGGCCATGGGCCGGCTCCGACAATCGTCCACCACGCGGCGCCGGTGAGCCCGTCGGTGAGCCCGGTGCCAGTGCAGGCGGTGGAGTACGCGGCCCCCGCGCGGGCGCAGGCTCCGGCGGCCTCGGCGGCCGCTCCCGCCAAGCCGCCCGAGAAGCCCGGCCATGTCATCTCCAGCCCGTTCGTGGGGACGTTCTACCGGACGCCCGCCCCGGACCAGCCTCCCTTCGTGGAGGTGGGCTCGGTGGTGAAGAAGGGCCAGGTGCTCTGCATCATCGAGGCGATGAAGCTGATGAACGAGATCGAGGCCGAGGTGGCAGGCAAGGTGGCCGAGATCCTGGCGCAGAACGGCCAGCCGGTGGAGTTTGGCCAGCCGCTGTTCCGCATCGAGCCGGCCTAGTTCCCAGGGCCGGCCACGCGCTGGCCCCTTGTGCCGAGAGGAGTGCAGGGCGTGTTCAAGAAGGTGCTGATTGCCAACCGCGGGGAGATTGCCCTGCGGGTCATCCGCGCCTGCCGGGAGCTGGGCATCGCCACGGTGGCGGTGCACTCCACGGCGGATGCCAACGCGCTGCACGTGCGCTTCGCCGATGAGTCGGTGTGCATTGGCCCGCCGCCGTCCAAGGAGAGCTACCTCAACATCCCCCAGCTCTTGTCCGCCGCGGAGATCACCCGCGCGGACGCCATCCACCCCGGCTATGGCTTCCTCTCGGAGAACGCCGAGTTCGCCGAGGTGTGTGAGAACTGCAAGATCCGCTTCATTGGCCCCCGGCCGGAGATGTTGCGGCTGATGGGCAACAAGGTGCGCGCCAAGCAGGCCGCCCGCGAGGCGGGCATTCCCCTGCTGCCGGGCAGCACCGGCGTGGTGAAGGATCCGAAGGAGGCCGAGGCCATTGCCCGGGAGATCGGCTTCCCCGTCATCATCAAGGCGGCGGCGGGCGGTGGCGGCAAGGGGATGAAGATCGTCCGCGAGCCGGGCGCGCTGGCGCAGGCATTCGCCACCGCGGCGGCCGAGGCGGTGGCCAGCTTCAACAACGGCGATCTCTACATCGAGCGGTACGTGGAGAAGCCGCGCCACATCGAGATCCAGATCGTCGCGGACGAGCACGGCAACGTCATCCACCTGGGCGAGCGCGAGTGCTCGGTGCAGCGGCGGCACCAGAAGCTGATTGAGGAGAGCCCGTCACCGGCGCTCACCCCGGCGCTGCGCGAGACGATGGGGCGCACCTCCGTCGAGGCGATGCAGAAGCTGCGCTACAACAACGTGGGCACCATCGAGTACCTGCTGGATGAGCGCGGCCAGTTCTACTTCATGGAGATGAACACCCGCATCCAGGTGGAGCACCCGGTGACGGAGCTCGTCACGGGAATCGACTTGGTGCGCGAGCAGATCCGCATGGCCTACGGCCACCCGCTGCGCTTCAAGCAGTCCGACATCCAGATGAAGGGCGCCGCCATCGAGTGCCGCGTCAACGCGGAGGATCCCGTCACCTTCGCCCCCTGGCCGGGGAAGATCACCGGCTACAGCGTGCCCGGTGGTTATGGCGTGCGTGTAGACTCTGCTGCGTATGAGAACTACACTGTGCTCCCTTTCTACGACAGCCTGCTGGCCAAGCTGATCGTCCATGCGGAGGACCGCGAGACGGCGATCCGGCGGATGCAGCGGGCACTCGGGGAGTACGTGGTGGAGGGCATTCGCACCAACATCCCGTTCCACCGGGCCGCTCTGGCGGAGGAGGCCTTCCAGGAAGGCCAGTACGACACCCGGTTCGTCGAGCGGCTGCTGGCCAGTGAGACAGGCACCCACCGGCTGAAGAAGGCCATCGAAGAAACGCCCTGAAGGCTGCCTGCTTGGGGGTTATTCACGCAACCCCCTGATCCGTCTTGGGGGCGGCCCGGCGATTTCTTGACCCGCGCGAGCCGATTCCGTTAGCCTCCGTATCTCCCTCGCTGATCCCAAGAAGGACGCAGGAAACTCCCGAAGTTCCAGGGGGTTAGCCCGGCCGGAAGCCCTGCTCGATGGACAAGAACAAGATCATCGAAGCCGCCGCGAAGCTCGTCGCGAAGGGCTCCTACGACAAGGCCATCAAGGAGTACGAGAAGGTCCTTGCTGCGGACGCCAAGGATGTACGCGTCCTGCAGAAGATGGGGGAGCTGTACCAGAAGAAGAACGACAACTCCCAGGCGGCGCACTACTTCACCAAGGTCGCCGAGAGCTACTCCTCGGATGGGTTCTTCCTCAAGGCCGTCGCGCTCTACAAGCAGGTCCTCAAGCTCAACCCGAACCTGCTGGACGTGAACCTGAAGCTGGCGGAGCTCCACCAGCAGCTCGGGCTGATGTCCGAGGCGATGGCGTACTTCCAGATCGTCGCCAACCACTACGACAAGCAGGGCGACACCAAGCTGCTGCTCGACACGCTCAAGCGGATGGTCGATCTCGACCCCGAGAACGTGGTGTCGAAGCAGAAGCTGGGCGAGCTGTACGCCAAGGAAGGCCTCACCAAGGAGGCCGTGGCCGAGTTCCGCCGCGCCGCCGAGTACCTCAAGAAGAACGCCCGCACGGATGACTACCTGCGCGTGGCCGAGCGCCTGTCCTCGCTGGAGCCCGAGAACCTGGGGCTCTCCAAGGAGCTGGCCAAGGCGTACCTGGAGAAGGGCGATCAGAAGCGCGCCCTGGCCAAGCTCCAGGTGGCCTTCAAGGCCGATGGCCGCGACGTCGAGACGCTGAGCCTGCTGGCCCAGGCGTTCCAAGGGCTGGGGCAGACCTCCAAGACGGTCTCCGTCTACAAGGAGCTGGCCAAGGTCTACCAGGACTCGGGCCGCTCCCAGGAAGCCCACGGCATCTGGGACAAGATCGCCGAGCTGGATCCCCAGGACTCGGATGTGCTCGCGCGCAGCGCTCCGGCCGCCGCCCCCGCACGGGCTCCTGCCCGGCCCAGTGCGCCCGCTCCCGCTCCTCGCGCTCCCGCACCCGCGCCGGCTCCCGCGCCGGCTCCTCGGGCTCCGGCTCCGGCTCCGGCTGCCGCGGCTCCCGCACCCGCGCCGGCTCGGGCTCAGGGTTCCGCGCCCGCGCCCGCTCGGGCTCCCGTGTCCGCGCCCGCGCCGGGCCCCGCCACGCGCCCGGGCCATCTGGCGCCCGCCACTCCCGCTCCGGTGGGCCCGCTCACCCGCGAGCAGCTCGCCAAGCTGCTCACGGAGACCGACGTCTACGTCAAATACGGCCTCCACGACAAAGCGCTCGAGCACCTGCGGAAGATCTTCGCCGTCGATCCCGAGAACCTCGACGCGCACGAGAAGGCCTACAACATCTACGTCGCCGCCGGGAACACCACCCAGGCCGGTGAGCAGCTCCTCAACGTGCTGCGCCTGTGCACCCGCCGCGAGGCCGTGCAGCGCGCCCAGCCGTACCTGGCCACCATCCTCCAGCAGAACCCCAACCACCCCGAGGTCCCCGCCTTCCTCGCCGTGCTCCGCGTGGACGAGGCCGAAGCTCCGGTGGCGCACGTGGAGTCGCTCGGCGAGGACGAGATCCTCGTGGACTCCAACGACGAGGAGATCGTCGTCGCCGAGGCTCCCGAGGACGCGCTCGCGCGGCCGCCCGGGGATGAGCTGGCGCTGGCCGCCATCGGCTCGGCCGAGTCCGAGGAGATCATCGATGACGGCTCCTCGGAGGCCGTGATCAGCGACGAGGCGCTGGTCGGAGAGACCATCGTCTCCGGCGAGGCCGAGGCCTACGTCGGCGATGATGCCACCTCGCTGGATGGCGTAGCCGACGAGAGCCTGGTGGTGGGCACCGAGGAGACGACGTCCACTCACCTCACGGACGAGCCGCTCATGGCGGGCTCCGCCGAGGACGAGTCCTTCACCGAGGTGACGTCGTCATCGATCCTGGTGGACGAGTCCGGCGCTGCGGAGGACGAGCCCATCGTCGATGATCCCGCGCTGGCGGGCGTGGCGCTTGGGGACGAGGATGCGCCGCCCACGCGGCCGGCGATGCCCTCGGCGGAGCTGCTCCAGAGCACGGGCCCCCGCCGCAGGCCCGCGCTGGGAGAGGACGAGGACCAGCCGACGCGGGTGTCCGCTCGCGCCATGGACGACGAGTCCTTCGGCGAGGTGGAGCTCACCTCGTCCGGCGCGGTGGCCTACGAGCCCGAGGAGCCCGAGGAGGCCACCGTCATCGGCGTGATGGGCGTGGAGGCCTCCGAGGACGAGTCCTTCGCGACGGACGCCAGCGCCGAGGTGGCCACCGAGTCGGTGGAGGCGCTCGAGAGCTCCGCGCCCGCCGAGGAGGAGCCGGCCTCCGAGGAGTGCGACGAGGCGTCCTTCTTCCTGGATCAGGGCCTGACCGAGGAGGCGCGAGAGATCCTCGAGAACGTGATGATCGCCTTCCCGGGCCACGTGCGCGCCAGCGAGCTGATGGCTCGGCTGGAGGCGCTCGAGGCCGGAGGTGGCGCCTCGGCGCAGGAGGCCGAGCCGGCCGCCGTGCCCGCC
Source organism: Hyalangium sp. (assembly GCF_045802625.1). Lineage (NCBI taxonomy): Bacteria > Pseudomonadati > Myxococcota > Myxococcia > Myxococcales > Archangiaceae > Hyalangium > Hyalangium sp. Next base: position 83,370 of record NZ_JBJMQP010000190.1, read on the forward strand.
GTGGAGCCGGTGATGGATGCGCCCGCCGAGAGCAGCGCGTTCGATCTGGCCGCGGAGCTGGCCGAGGACTTTGGCGAGCTGGCCGCCGAGCCGCCCGCTCCCGCCACGTCCGATGACGACTTCCAGTACTCGGTGGACGAGGTGTTCGCCGAGTTCAAGAAGGGCCTGGAGAAGGTGGTCAAGCCCGAGGACGTGGAGACGCACTACGACTTGGGCATCGCCTACAAGGAGATGGGCCTCACGGACGACGCGCTGGGCGAGTTCAGCGTGGCGCGCCAGGGCTGCGCGGGCACCAAGCGCGAGCTGGACTGCATCATGATGATTGGCATGCTGCAGACCCAGCGCGGCGAGCACGCGGAGGCCGTCAAGGTCTTCAAGGAAGGGCTCTCCAGCGAGCACGCCAAGGACGAGTCCGCCAAGGCGCTGGGCTTCGAGCTGGCCATGGTCTACGAGGCCATGGGCGAGAACGGCAAGGCGCTCTACCACTACCTGCGCGTGGCGAAGCTGGACCCCAAGTACCGCGACGTCTCCACTCAGGTGCAGCGGCTGACCGGCTCGGTCGAGCCCGAGGATGATCCTCCCACTCCCGCCGCCAAGGCGAAGGGCGGTGGCGGGGCCCCTCCCGCGGCGGCCGCGGCCAAGCCCGCCGCCGCAGCTTCCTCGGGCGCTCAGAAAGCGCGCAAGGTAGGCTATCTTTAGTCCCCCTCCGGCGAGCCCATGACGACCTACCTCGACTTTTTCGAGCTCTCGACGGAGCCCTTCTCCAACGCGCCGGTCAGCCGGTTCTATTACAACTCCGCCCAGCACTCGCAGGCCCTCACCCGGCTGATGCACGCCGTGGGCTACATGAAGGGCCTGTCCATCCTCGTGGGCGACATTGGCGCGGGGAAGACCACGCTGGCCCGGCGGATGCTCGATTCGCTCCCCGAGTCCGAGTACGAGGCGGCCCTGCTCGTCATCATCCACTCGGGCATTACGGCCAACTGGCTGCTGCGCCGGATTGCCTTGCAGCTGGGCGTGGAGAACCCCGCCCAGGAGAAGCTGGCCCTGCTGTCCCAGCTCTACCAGCGCCTCTTGCAGATCTACGAGTCCGGCAAGAAGGCCGTCGTCCTCATTGACGAGGCCCAGATGCTGGAGACGCGCGAGCTGATGGAGGAGTTCCGCGGTCTGCTCAACCTCGAGGTTCCCGAGCGCAAGCTCATCTCCTTCGTCTTCTTCGGGCTGCCCGAGATCGAGAAGAACCTCAAGCTGGACCCGCCGCTCGCCCAGCGCGTGGCGTTCCGCTACAAGCTCGAGCCCTTCACCGCCGAGTCCACCGAGGCCTACGTCAAGCATCGCCTGCGGCTGGCGAGCTCGCCCCGGCTGCCCTTCAGCCCCGAGGCCCTGTTGGCCATCCACCAGGCCTCCGGCGGCACCCCGCGCGTCATCAACACCCTGTGCGACAACGCCCTCTTCGAGGCGTTCCTGGCCCGCCAGGAGACCATTGGCGCCGAGCTGGTCCGCCGGGTGGCGGACAACCTGGGCCTGGTGGGCTCCGCGCTCCCCGCCCCAGAGGGCGCCCTGGCCAAGCCTGCTCCCCTGCCCACCAGCCGGGCAGCCGGCTCGAAGGTCGATCTCGCGGAGATCGATCGCTATCTCGAGGGTCTCGGTAAGCTGTAGCGGCTTTGGCCACGCAGAGCCGTCAGGGAGCGCTCCGAGCGCTTGCGGTATTGGCTGTCCTCACCGTGGGGGCCGTCTGGGCTCTGCGTACGCCCACGGCCTGGGACACGGCCTGTACGCTCGCGCGCCGCAACCTGCCGGAGCTGCTCCACCTGGAGGTGGGCATCGGCCAGTGTGAGCTGGATCCGCTCGGGCAGAAGGTCATCCTCCGCGGCGTGTCCCTGTTCGCTCCCGGCACCGACACGCCCGTGTTCGCCGCGGATCTCGCCGAGGTCCAGTTCGGGCTCACGCGCCCCTTCTCCGGCAAGCTGTCCCTGGATCTGGTGCGCGTGCAGCGGCCTCGCTTGGCGGTGGATCTGTCCAAGCCCTCGAAGGGGACTCCCGGCGAGGAGGTGCCGTGTCCGCTGGGGCCCCTGCAGCGGTTGAAGATCTCCCGGCTGGCGCTCACCGGCGCGCAGGTGCGCGTGGTGCTGCCCGGTGGGCGGCGCGTCGAGGTGACGGATCTCGACGTGGGGTGGAAGGAGCGCTGGGGCGTCTCCGAGTTCGACGTGGAGGCCCGGCGCGGCGTGGTGGGGCTCGGGCCCGGCGGCGCGGAGCTGATCCTGAGCCGGCTGGTGCTCAGCGGCGGCCTGGATGTGGACGCGCAGTCGCTGGAGCTCAGCCGCGCCGAGGTGGCCCTGGATGATGTCACCGTGAGCGTCACCGGGCGCGTGGAGGAGCTGTGCCGGCCGATGCTCGCGCTGGACGCGCAGGTGTTCTTCCCGCTGCGGACGCTGACGCAGGCGGGCGTGCTGTCCCGGCCGGCCTCGGGCCATGTCTGGTCTCGCGTCGCGGTGAATGGCCGGCCCGCCTCGCCCAGCCTCTCCGTGGAGGTCAACGCCAACAACCTCACGTATGACCACTATGGCCCCACCTCGCTCACCGCGCGGCTGCAGTACTCGGGCGAGCGCGTGCGGGTGGAGAAGCTCTCGGTGCCCGTGGGCAACGGGCGCGTGGACGTGGACGGCACGCTCCGGCTCACGCCCAACCTCCCGGTGGAGCTGGACGTGAAGACCTCGGACGCGTCCTGGGGCCGCATGCTCGCGCAGGCGGGGGTGAGGGGCTCGTGGGTGGACTTCCCGGCGACGGCCACGGCGCACGTGGCGGGGACTTTGCTGCCGCGGCCGCAGCTCTCCGGAGACGCGGACCTGCGCACCGGCCGCTTCGTGCTGGCCACGAAGGCCTTCGACGCGCCCGAGCAGAAGGGGCTCACGCTGCTGACCTTCGAGCACGGCCGGGTGCAGACGCAGGTGAGGATCCTCCCGGATCGGGTGAGCTTTGTCGGGGCGCAGGTGGAGTCGGGACGCTCGAAGATGAGCACGGACGTGACGCTCTTCTACGAGCCGGCGCGCGGGCTGGAGGTGCACGGCCAGGGCGAGCTGGAGCTGTCCGACTACGGCGCCGTCGCCCAGCTTCCGTGGGCCGGCCGTGGGACGGCGAACGTCTCCGTGGTGGGGCCCTACAAGGACGTCCACGTGGAGGCGGGCCTGTCCATGCGCGACTTCACCTTCTGGGGCTTTGGGCTGGGCGTGGTGCAGGGCAAGGTGAGCTACGACAACCTCGTGCTGTCCTTCCCCTCCATCACCGGGCAGAAGGGCCGCACCCAGTACTATGGCAAGGCCGCGCTCACCTTCGGCACGTCGCTCCACGCCAAGGCCGAGGTGAACGTGCCGCAGGGCCGCACCGAGGATCTGTTGGATGTCATCGCCGGCCTGCACCCGAACATCGCCGTGATGCAGGGGACCGTTGCCGGGCTGGCCTCGGGCCGGGTGGAGATCGACAGCCCGGTGGACCGTTTCGAGGGTCTGGCGGCGTTCGACTTCAAGGACACCACCTACTACGGGCGCCGCATGGGAGAGGGCTCCATGCGCCTGCGCTTCGTGGACGGCAAGTCCATGGTGCTCGAGCGCACCACGCTGGTGGGACCGCTCGGCAAGAGCTGGGTCGAGGGCACCTTCACCTTCGCCGGTGGGCTGGACTACCGCTTCGGCGGCGAGAACCTCTCCCTGGCGGAGATGGTGGGGCCGGAGGTGGCCCAGCGCATGGGCGCGCATGGCTCGCTCTCGCTGGAGGGCTCCGTGAGCGGCAACTCCGCGCTGCCCATCGTCGACGCGACGCTGAAGAGCCCCCACATCACCTTCGCGGATCGCGATCTGGGCGCCATGTACCTGGTGGGCAAGATGACGGGCCGCGAGCTGGAGATCTCCGGCAAGCCCTTCGCGGATGCCAACGGCTTCCTGAACATGAAGGTGAAGGAGCCCTTCCCGTTCGATGTGTCCGTGGTGCTGGCGCTGCCGGAGATCCGCCCGCTGCTGCCGGTGAACGCGGTGACGCAGGGGATGACTGGCTCGCTCTCCGGCACCCTCAGCGCCCAGGGCACGCTGCGCAATCTGGACGGGGTGCAGGTGACCGCCACGGTGGATCGGCTCGCCCTGTCTCGCGGCAGCTTCCATGGCACCAACGGCGAGCTGCCCATCACCCTGAACTACTCGGGCGGCAAGCTGAACGTGGAGCCCTTCACCTTCCGCGGGCCGGACACCCAGCTGGACGCCTCCGGCTGGCTGGGGCCTCGCGCCGTGGATCTCAACGTGCACGGCAGCTTGGATCTGCGCATCGCGGAGCTGCTGGTGCCCGAGGTGGAGCGCACCGGCGGCAAGCTCGAGTTCCAGGGGCGGGCCACCGGCACCCTGGACAAGCCCGCCCTGGTGGGCGAGGCCTCCGTGTCCGACTTGCGCCTGTCCTGGCGCGGCAAGCCGGTGACGCTGCGCGGTGTGTCCGGCCTGGCCACCTTCACCGAGCAGGGCGTGCTGCTCAAGGGCTTCCATGGCCTGCTCAACGAGGGCCGCGTCACCGCCAACGGCGAGCTGGGCCTGAAGAACTTCGAGCCGGATCGCATCTCCCTCGTGGCCGAGCTGGAGGATGTCACCTACCGCTACTCGGATGATCTGCCCATCACCGCCTCCGGCAACCTGCAGATCACCGGCTCGCCGGACGCCATGCTGCTCGCGGGCGACGTGGATCTGCTCCACCTGTACTACCAGAAGGGCCTGGAGCTGGACTCCATGCTCAAGAATCTGGGCAAGCGGACGGGCGGGGTGCTGCCCACCACCGCCGACAAGCCTCGCGAGTTCCTCACGTATGACGTGCGCGTACACCTCAGGGATGTGCGCGTGGACAACAACCTGGCCCGCGCCCGGCTGCTGGGCGACTTGCGGCTCACCGGCACCAACGTGCGCCCTGGCCTGCTCGGCCGCGTGGAGGCCGACGAGGGCAGCCAGGCGTTCTTCCGCAACAACGCGTTCGCCATCAACCAGGCCCAGATCGAGTTCCGGGACAGGAACGGCGTGGATCTCGTGTTCGACGTGCGCGCCCAGACGCAGGTGCGCGAGTACACCGTCAAGGTGCACGCCTTTGGCCGGCCCGCGGATCCTCAAGTCCTCTTCTCCTCCGAGCCCTCCCTGGCCGACGCGGATGTGCTCTCCCTGCTCACTCTGGGTGTAACGAGCACGGACAAGGAGACGGCCGCCTCGGCCAGCGCGGGCCTGGCAGCCGAGGCCCTGTTCAACGTCTCGGGATTGGACCGGCAGGTGAAGCGGTTCCTGCCCAGCAACCCCGTGCTCCGGGACTTGTCCTTCCAAATCTCCACCACGTACAACGATGCGACCCGGCAGGCGGAGCCGACCGCACAACTGGAGTCGAAGATCCTCAGCGATCAGCTTAAGATCGGCATGACCCAGCCCGTCAGCGGGCGCGGCACTCGCGCCCGGGCCGAGTACCGCTTCGACAACCGCCTCTCCGCGCAGGCCCAGTGGGACAACGAGAACAGCGAAGCCTCGTTCGGCAACCTCGGACTCGAGCTCAAGCTGAGCTGGCAGGTCGAGTAACGCTCGCGCTGTGCCTGCTCGTGGCGGGTGGGGCGCTGGCGCGCTCGCCCGCGCAGGAGCCCGCGCCCGCCGCCGATTCGAGCGCGGAGGCCCGGCCCGAGCCCCTGCCAGACGTCGTCGCGGTGGAGCTGGTGCTGCCACCTGGCTCGGACACCCAGGGCCTGTCCGCCCTGGTGGCGGTCCGCCGGGGGCAGGTGCTCTCTCCGCTCGCGGTGCGCCGCAGTGTGGAGGCCCTGTGGAGCACCGGCCGCTTCACCAACGTGGAGGCCCGCGCCGTGGAGGGGCCCGGCGGCGTGCGGCTGGTGTTCCACCTCACGCCGGTGCAGCAGCTGGTGCGGCTCGTCATCGAGGGCAACGTCGCGCTCACGGACGAGGAGATCCGCCAGGCCAGCGGCCTGCAGGAGTATGCCCCGCTCAATCCCGACAGCGTGGACGCGGCGCGCGGCGCCATCGAGGAGGCCTACAGCCACAAGGGCTATGATCAGGCGCGGGTGATGGTGTCCCAGGAGCCCACGGTGGGCGGCGTGGAGCTGGTGCTCACCCTGGACGAGGGGCAGCCCACCCGGCTGGGGAGCATGACGCTGGCGGGTAGCCCCGGCCTGCCTCTGCCCCGGCTGCTGAAGGCGCTGGGGCTGCAGCCCGGTGCGGTGTTCGATCAGGCCAAGCTCGACGGCGGGGTGGAGCGGCTCAAGGCCCTGTACCGCGAGCAGCACTACTACCGCGCCCGGATTGGCTCGCCCACGGTGTCCCTGGAGCAGGGCCGCGCGACGGTGGCGCTGCCGGTGTCCGCCGGGCCTCGCTACAGCTTCCACTTCCACGGCAACCACCACTTCCCGGACGCGCTGCTGGAGCGCGTGCTGGCGTATGACGGCGCCGAGCCGCTGGAGCCCGGCGTGGTGGGCAACCTGGCGCGCCGGGTGGCTACCTTCTACCGCTACCGGGGCTTTCACGACGTGCGCGTCACCCCGCGCGAGGTGCGCCGGCCCGACCAGGGCGAGGCGGTGCTCGTGTTCGAGATTGAAGAGGGCCACCCGCTCACGGTGACGGAGGTGCGCTTCCGGGGAAACCACGGGCTGCCCACGGTCGTGCTCCAGGAGGTGCTCGCCGAGCGCATCCGCGCCAGCGAGCCGCTGCCGGACGTGGAGCTGTCGGCCTCCATCCCCATGGCCCCGGATCCGCACACCGTCTTCGTGGAGGAGGCGTACGTGGAGGCCGCGGAGGTGCTCACCGAGGCCTACCGCGAGCGCGGCTTCCCCGACGCCCAGGTGCGCTTCCACCGGTTGGACGTGGACGTGAGCGCCCGCACGGCCGTGGCGGAGTTCGAGGTGGAGGTGGGTTCGGAGGCCCTGGTGGGCAAGGTGGCCGCCGTGCCGCCGGACCTGGACATCTCGAACCTGGGGCTCAAGGAGGGAGCCCTGCTGAGCGAGGATGATGTGGAGAAGGCGCGGCAGAGCTTGGCGCGGCGGCTCTCGCAGGAGGGGCACCTGTTCGCCCGCGTGGAGGTGGAGGTGCTGCCCGGCGCCGAGGATCCGCACTACGTGACGGTCCTCTTCAAGGTGGATCCGGGCCCCCAGGTGCGCGTGGGCCGCATCATCGTCCAGGGCTTGACTCGCACGGATGAGCGCACGGTGCGCTCCTTCCTGGACTTGGAGGTGGGCAAGACGCTGGACATGGAGAAGCTGGCCGAGGGCCGGCGCCGGCTCTCGCGCCTGAACATCTTCCGCCAGGTGGAGGTGCAGCTGCGCGAGCCCAACCGCCGCGAGGAGATCAAAGACATCCTCGTCACCGTGCAGGAGCGTCCGCGCATCGACGGCGAGGTGTCCGGCGGGTACTTCCTGGTGGACGGCCCCCGCGTCACGGTGGACACGGCCTTCCCCAACGTGGACGGGCGCGGGCTCAACCTGCTGGGCCGCGCGAAGATCAATTACGCGGGCTGGAGCCAGGAGGCCTTCTCCGGGCGCTACGCGGGCGTGCAGGACAGCTCGCTCCAGGGCTGGCAGGGCTTAGGCGGACGGGGCAGCGTGTCGCTCACCCAGCCGCGCCTCAGCCTCTTCCTGCCGCAGGAGGTGGGTGCGCGGGTGGACCTCATTGGCGAGCGCGTGCACCGGCCCTCGTATGTGTCCACGCGGTTCGCCACCGTGGCGGGCCTGGACTGGGCAGTGGCGCGGTGGCTGAACGTGTCGCTGCAGACCGAACTGGAGCACAACCGCCTGCGCTCGCGCGGCGGCGTGCTCAGCGTGCCGAGCCGCGCGGACCAGGAGCGCCTGCGCTTCCCGTACGGCGTGTTCACCCTGTACTCGCTGCGGCCGTCCGCCTCGCTGGACTTCCGGGATGATCCGGCCAACCCGCGCAAGGGCGTGCTGCTCTCCACCAGCGCGGAGTTCACCAGGGACTTGGCCGTGGCGCCCACGGATGCGCAGGGGCACTCCGCGCCGGACTTCCCCATCAACGAGGTGAAGCTGTCCGGCAGCCTGAGCGGCTATGTCCCGCTGGGGCGGCGGGCCAGCGTGGCGCTCTCGGCGCGGGCGGGCACCATCGTCCCGCTGGAGCCGGACGCGCAGTCCATCGGCTCGAAGCTGTTCTACCTGGGCGGCTCCTCGAGCCTGCGCGGCTTCCGCGAGGATGGAGTCATTCCCGAGGATCTGCGCGCCGCTGTGCGCCGGCAGCTCCAGGAGTGCCGCTCGGTGATCAACTCGCTGGGGTGCTCGCCGGAGCTGGCGTCGGTGCTCTCGGGGCAAGCGCCCGTGAGCCAGGGCGGCGAGCTGTTCACCCTGGGCAAGGCGGAGCTGCGCGTGCCGGCGTTCTCCTCGTTGGATCTGGGCCTGTTCTTCGAGGCGGGCAACCTGTGGGTGGATCGAACGAGCTTCGATCCGACGGTGCTGCGCTACACGGCGGGCGCGGGCCTGCGCTACCTCACGCCGGTGGGCCCGCTGTCCTTCGACGTGGGCTTCAACCTGAAGCCGGACGAGGCCGTCAACGAGCCCGCCGCCCAGTTTCACTTCAGCATCGGCGTCTTCTAAGGAGGTGCGCGTGTCCCAGGGTTGGAGCATGCAGCGGAGCCGCGCCGCCGTGCTGGCCGCGTGTTTGAGCGCGGGGTGCGCCAGCGCTCCGGCTCCGGTGGTGACGGCGCAGCGCCCCAAGTGGATGCCGCCGGTGATGACGTGCCCGGCGGACGCCCTGGAGCAGATGAAGCGGATGGGGCTGAAGGTGGGGGACCACATTCCCGTGGTGGTGGACGAGACGCAGAACCGCCCGGGCTCGGCGCACTACAAGAGCCGGTTCGTCATGTCGCTGCCGAAGGTGGAGCAGGGCGAGCTGAAGGACATGAGCATCGCCGGCTACCTGTACGTGGCCAACCACCGGGTGTTCGGGCGGTATGACCGCGCCTACGTGCGCTACTACGAGGGCGGCAAGCTGAGAGACTTCTACGAGGTGCCCTTCTGCGGCGTGCTCGTGGATCCGCGCTGGGACAAGGACGGGGAGGGGATTATCGCCTACCCGGGGCCCGAGAGAGGCACGGCGGTGGTGCAGGACTCCAAGGGCATCATCGAGGTGGTGGACCGGTTCCCGTGAGCCGATGAACGCTCATCCCCGAGTCACTCCCACTCCCTGAGCAGGTGCTCACACTCGGCTTCGCATCGCTTGTCTTTGTGCTTGCGAGCAGCCGCGCAGGCTTGATCAAGCAGCTCGCGTGCCTCGTTCAAGGCAGAGCGGGCGTGAAGCACCCGTGCCAGGCTGATGCGGCACCAGGCGGCCTCGCGGATGGCTTGGAGTCTCAGGAACAGCTCCAAGGCACTCTTGCAGCGCTCCTCGGCTTCCAGGGGCTGGCCGCGCTTCAGGGCGATGTCCCCGAGGGTGTGCTGGCAGTGCGCCAGATTGCGCTGCTCTCCAGTGTGGGAGAAGATCTCGCAGGCCTTGAGGAGGGACTTCTCGTCCTCTTCCTGGGTTCCCAGGTGCCGCAGGCTGTAGGCCTCCCCGAGGAGATCCTCCTGCTCGAGAAACATCTGGAGGGCCTTCCGGAAGAGGTCGCGAGCCTCTTCGGGCTCATTCTGGAAGCGCCTGACCCGGGCGAGCCCATGGAAGCAATACGCCTTGCCAATGGGATCCTGGAACTGCTGCTGCATGGTGAGCGACTGTTGAAAGCAGCGCTCGGCTTCGTTCAGCTTGGCCTCGTCCGTCTGCTCCAACTCGTACTCGTTGGTGGCGGTGTGGCCCAGCTCGCGGAGACAGTCTGCTTCGGCTCTTTGATCCCCGGCCTTTTTGCAAAGCCTCATGGCCTCGTCCAGACATTGCCTGGCCAGGTTGTACCGGGCCTTGCGAAGCAGGTGGAGCCGCCCCAATGCCAGCAAGCACTGGGCTTCCTTCAGAGGCTGGCCCTGTTGCTTCGCCAGCATACGAGCCCGCTCCAAGGGACGAGCAGAGCCCCGCCCCGAGAACCGGATGAAATCGCTCAGCTGGAGCGCCGTCGCGATGACGGTCTCCGCGTCCTCCCCCTCAGGCTGCTCCAGGAGCAACTCCTCGATGTTGTCGATCTCCTCGGAGAGCCGGTCGAGCGCTTCACTTCCATGGGGCTTGCCGATCTGCGGGCCCCGCCGCTGGGCCAGCGAGAAGTAGAAGTCGAGGGTCTTCTTCCGGTCCTCGGCGCGGGGAGGCCGGTGCTTGCGGATATGCTCGCGGATGACCATGAGCAGTCTCCAGCGGTCTTCCTCTTTCTCCTTCTCCACCAGAGCGGCTTTTTGCAGGCGTGCGATGGCCGCTGTGCTCTCGGGGATGATGGAGCCGCGGTCGGCTACCGCCATGCCCGCGGGGAGCAGTGACAATATCGAGAGGAGCTGGATGGCCTCTGGGGTCAGCTCCGGGCTCTTGAGCGAGAGCTCGATGGAGATGGCGAGGTTGGAGCCCGGATCCGTGCCCGACTGGAGCATCTCCGTGCGCTCGCTCTTCCAGCGCTGAAGGGTGGTATCAAAATCCACGCCCTCCGCCTGCCTGGCCAGGAGCTTCACCGCGAGCGCTACCCCCTCGAGCTCCTCAAGCAGCTCGGAGAGGCCGGGCTGGTCCGGACGAATGTCGTAGGCGATGGAGCAGAACAGCTCGCGCGACTCTTCCAGCGTCAGGGGCCCGACCTTAACCACGAGGCTGGGAGAGCCGCCGAAGTCTGGGCGCGTCTTGCCCCGGAGGGTGGTGATGAGCGCCAGGGTCGGCTTGCGGGCCAGTACCTGGAGAAACTCCTCCATCCCGCTGGGGTCGCTCTGCCTGAGGGTATCCGCGTTGTCGAGTACGAGCAGGGTGGGGGCCCTGTCCAACTCCGCTTGAATGCCTGCCATGGAGTCCGAGAGGCTGGTGGCTCGGATTTCCTGGGCGACTCGGGCGGAGACCGTCTCGACCGTGTCCGCACCGTCCAGGCGGACGAAGAAGCGGCGCTTCCCATAGTGCCTCTCGGCCTCCTCATCCTGGAGCGCCGCGCGGGCGACGGTGCTCTTGCCAATGCCAGGAGGCCCGAGCACCACCACCGGGGAGGGGGTGGGAGCGAGGATGGCGTTGATGATCTGTTGGACCTCTTGCTTCCGGCCGATGATCGGGGCTGGCTTTGAAAGGGATGTGGTGGGAGTGGCTCTCGAATTGACTGTGGCCTGGCTCCGCTTGGGGGCGAAGGTCTCCTTGGCCCAGAGGGGCTCGCGGCTCTCATCGAGCGTGTTGATGCTTCGCAGGTGACTGGAGGCTTCCTGCCATATCTGGGGAAAGTCCTGCTCCAGAGTAGAGCGAGCGCCATGGCGGATAATGACGCGGTGGAAGGAGGCTGGCGGGCCCGCTTCGAAGGACACCCTGTAAGCCCCGCCCTTCTGGGGCTCCACACAGGTGATGGCGCCTGGGCGGTACTCGAGTCCCTCGACCCGCAGCAACCGGGACAGCAGGAAGCGGTTGAGGATGCTGGCCTTGGGGCTCACCGGGTAGGGCTCTGGGCTGTTGAGCACCACGTGGGTGTCGTCACGCAGCCGCTCACGGATGCGTTGATGCAGCGACTCGGGGACCTCCAGGTTCTCGTATCGTTGGTACAGCTCGCGGGCGGACAGACCGCGCTGCTGCAGGTCCTGCTCAATCCCGAGCAGCGCGCTTTTGACAGGCTCCAGCTCGGAGTCCTCCAAGAGTTCCCGGACGATGTGATCATGCTGGAAGCCTTTGAAGCGCAGCCGCAAGAGATCCACGACGCCACCGTCGCCGATTCCCGAGACGAGGAATCGAGTGTCTGGCGAGGACACATGTTGGTGCAGAGCGTCGTCCTCCCAGTAGGAGGGAGTCTCTGCTCCCGGAAACTGTTTCTCCTCGCCGAAGCCCACGGCAAAAACAACGATGACGAAAGCGTCGCTATGGAACCCCTGCGCATGCCAGGTGAACTCGTGCTCGTCTTTCGAGCCGGGCGCAGGCTGGATGTTCTTCGCGTGGCAGAAGACGTGGATGCCGTGCTCCGCCTTCAAGGCGTGCCACTGATCAAGCAGAGTCCGCGCGACCGCTCCCGCCAGGTCCGTGGACCAGGTCATCAAGGGCAGCTCGGCGTCCTTGTTTTCCGAGCCAGGACTCGGCCATTCATAGACGTGGGGATGGAGCCAGCGGGTGTCGTTGCCCTGGAACGTGGAGAGCACCTCGCCTCGCCGTTCGAGCAAGGTGACCTCTGCTCCCAGGCGAGCCGCTCCCGCGGCGAAGGTCAGCCCGGCGGCGCCCCCTCCGATGACGAGCACCTTGGCCCCAGGAGTGAGGCGTTGTACCTCGGCCAGTGAAAAGGCCAGGTTCAGCGCGCGCACCTGCTGCGAGTACAACGTCACGCGTTGCTCGAAGGAGCCCAGGATGAAGACTCCTCGCAAGGAGGGGATCTCCATGTGCTTCAGGAACTGCTGGGGAAGGAGGGGACTCATAGGGCGAGCGCAGTCGGCATCCTACCTGCTCCAGCGGGGATGCAGCGTCCTTGTGCCGCCATGCATGGGCTTGGAGGACACTCCTCCTTGAGGGGGGATTCCGAGGGGGGCCGCTGGACGGTGCGGAGGCCTGGAAGCTGTTTGTCACAACCCGGCCACCCCTTCCTCGGCCGTTCAGCCCGGACGCACGCGCAGCACCACCTTGCCGGTGGCGCGCCGCTGCTCCAACTCTCGCAGCGCCTGCGCTCCCTGCTCCAGCGGGTAGACAGTCCCCACCAGTGGGGAGACGACGCCCTGTTCCGCCAGCTTCGCGAGTTCCTGGGCGATGGCGGGCGTGAGCGCCGGATCGCTCATCAGGAACGCGCCCCAGGCCACGCCCACCACCTCGATGTTGCGCAGCAGCAGCTTGTTCACCGGCACCGACGGGATGCGCCCGCTGGTGAAGCCCACCACCAGCAGCCGCCCCTCCGGCGCCAGGCACTTGAGGCTCCGGTCGAAGATGTCGCCTCCCACCGGATCCATCACCACGTCCGCGCCGCGGCCGTCTGTCTTCTCTCGCACCTGCTGGACCCAGTCTCCCGTGGACAGCAGCACCTCGTGCGCTCCGGCCCTCCGAGCCACCTCCGCCTTGCGCTCGTCACTGACCACGGCGAGCACTCGCGCTCCAGCGCCGCGCGCCACCTGGATCGTCGCCGTCCCCACGCCGCCCGCCGCGCCGTGCACCAGCACCGTCTCTCCGGACTTCAGCCGGCCACGCCGGTGCAGCGCGAAGTGGGCCGTGTGGTAGTTCATCACCATGCCCGCCGCGGCCTCGAAGCTCCAGCTGTCGGGGATGCGGAAGGTCATCTCCGGCGGCGCCACGGCGGCCTCGGCGAAGCCTCCGAACATGGTGAAGGCCATCACCCGGTCGCCCTCGCGCACCGCCGCCCCAGCCGGAGCCCGGCGCACCACGCCCGCCACCTCCACTCCCGGTACGAAGGGCAGCTCTGGCTTGGCCTGGTACAGGCCTCGGGTGAGCAGCGCGTCCGGAAAGCTCACCCCGGTGGCCACCACGTCAATGAGCACCTGATCCCCGGCCTCGGGCTCGGGGAGATCCACCAGGGCCAGCCCCTCGGGGCCTTCCAACCGTTGAAGCTGCAGCGCGCGCATGGGCCTGTCTCCGGGGCTCGGATCTTCGTCCAGCGGGAGATTGAGCCTCAGATGCCGGGCAGCCGCCAGCGTCTCGTAACGGCCCGAGGCTGCTTCGTGGGGAAGGTGGGGCAGCGGAAGCGGGGCCAACAGGGCCTCGCGCAGCTGCTCCCGCTGCGCCTCCACCACGAAGTTGTAGAGCCAGCCCATGCGGTGGTGGAGGCAGCTCGTCTCGGACAGACGCTGGAGCATGGCCATACGCGCCTGCTCGAGTATCAGGCCCTGCTGGGCGGCCCCCTTCACCTGCCGCGTTTCTCACGGGAACATGTGTCTGGACCTCTGGAAGTAGCCAAGCTCGAAGGGCAGAGCACATGGCGGGCCAAGCTCTGGACTGCCCAGAAAACGGCTACTTACGAAGGCGAGGCACCTCAGCACCGTCCAAGAACGTGGACTGGACCGTCCTCAGCGGGAGACGGTGTGAAGGGGTGGCTCCCCACCAGTGGGGAGTGGACCCTGGCCTCCAACCAGTTGGAGGCGGACCCAGGCTCCCCACCAGTGGGGAGTGAACCCTGGCCTCCAACCAGTTGGAGGCGGACCCAGGCTCCCCACGCGTCAGGGGCCCACCTGCGCGCCCGGAGGCAGGTGGGCCCGATGGAGCGAGGGTGGCGAAGCGCTGGGCAAGGAGTCCTCGAAGCAGGCAAGGCCCGTGGCAGCCTCCCACTCCGAGAAGCCTCCCTCAGGGCGTGTACAGCTCCGCGGAGGAGATGGCGACCGACCCATAGCCATTGGGAGAGCCCCCGGCGATGAGCACCTGGTCGGAGGGGAGCAGGGTGGCGGTGTGGAAGCCGCGGCTCACGGCCATGGTGCCTGCGGGAGACCAGGAGCGGGTGAAGGAGGGAGCGAAGCGCGTGGTGGAGGTGGAGGCGATGCAGAGGTTGAGAGCGCCCGTGGTCTGCCCTCCGTGTCCATCCTGAACGGTGACAGTGAGCCGGCAGTTGTTACAAGCGCTGGCTGGCACCGAGGAGGGGACGAAGGAGGCGGCGCTGGAGGTGGCATTGGTCCAGGTGCCGGGGCAGGAGGCGGTCCACTGATAGGAGAGGGAATCCCCATCGGCATCGGAGGCGGTGGCGGAGACGGAGGTGGACTGTCCCGCGTCGAGGCGGTTGAGAGAGGCGGAGACCTTGGAGACGACAGGGAAGAGGTTGAAGGAGATGTTGAGGGCTGCGTTGCCGGTGGAGGCGCCGGAGACGACGTTGACGGCGAGAGAAACAGAGACAGCCGCCCCCTGAGAGTCAGTCAAGGTGAGAGTGAGGGTCTGGGCGCCGGTGGAAGCAGGTGCCGTCCATGAGGTGTTCGCGGCAGAGGGGGTGGAGAAGGTGCCGCCAGAAGAGGTCCACGCCAGGGTAAGCGTATCGCCGGTGTTGGGATCATGAACCGTCGTGGTGAGGGAGAGAGAGCCTCCGGTCTGGACGGAGGTGGAGGAGGCGACGAAGGAGTCAATGACAGGGGCCTCATTGGAGTAGGGAGGCGGAGGAGCCAGCTCCTGCAGGGTGACAGCCACCGCGGTGGTCTGGTTGGCGGCGATGGTGACCCCCAGAAGTCTGGCCCTGAAAGCGTTTGGTGCCAGAGGAGTCAAAGGCCTCGGCCATGAAGGAGCGGTTGGAGCCCGCGGGGATGTTGCCGATGAGGCCGCCCCAGGAGCCATTGGTCTTGGCCAGATCGACTGCCATGGAAGTCATATCCGAGGCGGAGACAGTGAGCTTGACGCGGGTGACATCACTGGCAGAGAGGGCTTGCTGAGCGGTGGCAGCGAACTGGACGGAGCCTTGGGGCTGCGAAGAGGAGCAGGCGGCAAGGGCAGAGCAGCAGTGCGACGGCGAGAGAGGGGAGACGTCGGAAGGGGGGTATGATTTTCCACTCGGGGTGCGGGTGTACCCAAAGGAGCCACCGAGTCGGAAAACGATGCAGGGGATTCGCGCCTTGGCTTCCCACTGGTGGGGACCGGACGACGCCCCGCCCCCGGTGTAGAGTGCCCCCCGTGTTCTACGCGTTCATCCGTGGTCTGGTGTCCCTGGCGTTGCGGCTGTTCTACCGGGTGAAGGTGAATGCCCCGGCCGCCGAGCCCCAGGGGCCCGTCATCTTCGTCGGCAACCACCCCAACGCGCTGATCGATCCGGCGCTGGTGTTCGTCATCACCCGGCGCGAAGTCACCTTCCTGGCCAAGGAACCCCTGTTCCGGATGCCGGTGATCGGGTGGATCCTCAAGGGGCTGAACGCGCTGCCGGTGTACCGCAAGCAGGACAACCCCGGGCAGCAGGTGAAGAACGAGGGCACGCTGGACGCGGCGCGGGCGGCACTCTTGAAGGGCCGGGCCATCACCATCTTCCCCGAGGGCAAGAGCCACTCGGAGCCGATGCTGGCGGAGCTGAAGACGGGGGCGGCGCGCATTGCCCTGGGGGCGGCGCGCGAGGGCGCCGCGGTGCGCATCGTCCCGGTGGGCTTCACCTACGAGGAGAAGAACGTGTTCCGCAGCACGGTGCTCATCGAGGTGGGTCCGGCGCTCGAGGTGACGTCCTTCCTGCCGCCCGCGGGCGCCACGGAGGCCGAGGACAAGGAGTCCTCGCGCCAGCTCACCGAGCGCATCGCCGCGGGCCTCAAGGCGGTGACGATCAACCTCTCGCAGTGGGAGGACCTGCCGCTCATCCACACCGCCGAGCAGCTCTACGCGTTCCGCCAGGGCGAGCAGGTGGATCGCGAGCGGCTGAAGCACTGGGCGCAGGGCCTGCAGCTGTTTCGCTCCGAGCAGCCCGAGCGTTTCGAGCTGGTGCGCACCGCGCTGATGTCCTTCCGGAAGCGGCTGGAGCTGGTGCACGCGGACCCCAAGGACTTGCGGCTGGTGTACCAGGGCGGGCAGGTGGCCACGTTCGTGGTGAAGAACCTGCTGGCGCTGTGCCTGGGGCTGCCGCTGTTCGCGCTGGGGCTGGCGCTGTTCATCCTGCCGTACCAGGTGCCGCGGCTGGCCTCTCGCAACGCGGAGCTGGACACGCAGGCGACGGTGAAGTTCCTGGGGGCGCTGCTGATGACGCTGGTGTGGTGGCCGGGGCTCACGGTGGCCGTGTGGCTGTGGGGCAGCTGGGTGTGGGGCGTGGTGGCGCTGGTGGGGGTGCCGCCGCTGGCGCTCTTCACCCTCTACTTCGCCGAGCGCTGGGAGGGGCTGAAGCGGGACATCGGCGTGTTCTTCACGCTGGGCAGCCGGGCCCGGCTCAAGGCCCTGCTGCTGCAGGATGGCGAGCGCCTGTCCGCCGAGGTGGAGAAGCTCGCCGGCGAGTACCGGCCCCGGGTGGGGCCGGCCGAGCCCGCACTGACGTAGGGCGGGGGCGCCGCGCTACGGCAGGAGCAGCCTTCGCCTCACCACCATCGGGTCTCGACTGCCCATGCGGCGACCCTGAGGGGAGCGTCCGGGCCGTTCGACAGCACCAGGCGCCAGATGAACCCCTCGGGGAAATCGCGCCCGACGCTGTCAGCGTCCTCGACGACGGCGGCGAAGCGGATGACGGCATCCAGACGCCCGTCGCCGTTGAGGTCCCCGACGAACACGGGCTGCAGATGGACTCCGTTCGACTTCAGCCCGGGGACATCGATGCGCACTTCGTCCGAGTCGGCGCTGCCCCTCGGCTTCAGCTCCACTGCGGGCGTGTTGACTGGCCGCTCCGCCACCCACACCCCCTCGCTCGAGTAGCCGCTGGCTCTCACATGCAACTCGCTGTCGTCTAGCTGCGCGCTCCCCTCGCCGATACCGTCATGGACGTCCCACTGAATGGGGGCGGCTCGCACCGCGGATGCCGCGAGCCCGACGATGACGACGTCCGCGTCGCACGCCACCGAAACCTCACGGCCTGGGCCTTCGACTCCGTCCATGCGGACTGCCTTGACCTGGATGGGCAGGACCCTCGGAGCGTCGTGACACAAGGCGAGGCCGAGCTCACCATCCATTATCTCCATGCCGGGGAGGAGCCTTCGGGCGCTGGTCACACCGGTGACCGCCATGCGAATGCCCGTCGACGTCAGGCGCTGCTGCTCGGCGCGCAGCGTCGCTTCTATCCCGGGAGCACGCCCACGCGCCTGGCTCTCTTGCATCAGGGCCACTGCCGCGTTCGAGCCGACCGCGTAGGCGCGCTCGTACTGCAAGTAGTAGGCAGCTGTGAGCATTTCATAGGCATGGGTGGCGAACTCCTCCACGGCCGACGCGGTGGAATCCGGGGGAGCGCCCTGCTGTGCGCGAGCCGGACCGGCGAAGCACAAAAGGAGGGCCATGGCAGGCCCCGCGGCGAATGAGAAGGAGAGAGGCGGTGCCATCACTCACACTCCACGGGCTCTTCGGCCCTGGCGGCAATCATGGGGAGCTGCGTCACGTTCGACTTCGAGGACAACAGCAACAGCCCCACTCGGCGGCAGAGATCGAGATCAACGGTGGCCACGATGACATCCAGGCGGCCATCCCCATCAAGATCCCCCGCGAAGCTGAACTCCGAGGCCTCGGCGAAATCCAGGTTCATGTGTCGCCCGCTCGTGGGCTCCCACAGCCAGACGGTCCGCGCCAGGCTGGTGCGCTCCCCTGTGCGGAGCTCCTGGTCTCCCAGCCGCGCGACTGTCGCCTCGAGGGTGCCAACCCGGACCTTGCTCCTGGGCAGTCCCGCGATCGCATACACAGGCAGAGGGGGCGCCTTGCCTCGAGAGGCTTTGCAGCCCACCGAGACCCCGTACCCGGCTATCACCCCGTAGTCCTTCACGTGGACCGGGAGCCACCGGGGGCCTTCGGGACAGAGCGCGAGCACCTGCTCACCGTCCCGGAGCGAGGGGCGCGACTGCACACCGCCCACTGCCGCGAAGCGCACTGGGGTTCGTGCAGCCTCCTTGAGCGAGAGCTCCTTCGCCTGCGTATCCACCACCGCCGCTCGCTTGCGCTGGCCGACGGCCAGGTATGCCGCCTCGAGTGCCCTCAGACAGGTGTGAGTGGGGGAGAGCGCGCAAGCCCGCTCGAGGTCGCTCACGGCCCGCGCGGCAAGCTGCTGCTTCGTGGGGGGCGTCGGGCCCAGGTGCCCCTCCGGCAGCCACCCCTGCCGCTGGTAAGCCGGCGCCGTCACGGCGCAGAAGCCATTGGCGCAGGAGCTCACCAGGACCTTCTCGCCCAGGGGCAGCTTGGGCCCCTGGGCGAAGGGGACGCCGCCGGGGGAGAGCAGGGGCGTCTCATGAGCCCAGACGTAATATGGGGTGCCGGCAGCGGAGTTGGGATCGGCATCCACCGTGAGGAGGACTGCCAGGACAAGAGAGCCGATGTGCATGGGTGAGCTCAGGCACCCCGAGCAGCGTGAGGCCGGGGTGGATGCCACGAGCTGTGAGCAACCCACGTGCCAGTGCGCCACTGCACGCAAAGGTGTCTCCCGCCGAGAGGAGCGCCTCGTGGCCGTGGTCCGGCACCCACGCTTGTGGTGCTCGGGACACGCGCTGCCTGTCTCGGAGGCACAAGGCGGCCAACCCGCTCCTGGATGTTGGCGCTTGTGTCCGGGAGCGCCCTGAATTAATGGTCATCCATGAAAATCCGGTAAAACTCTCGGAGAGGATAAGGACTCGGCACCATGGCATCCGTCACACAAGAAACGGCGTCTCTTTTGCGTCGCTGGCCGGTGGGCCTGCTGGTCTCCGTGCTCGCGGCCTGTGGCGCGGGGGTGCAGCAGCCCGGGGAGGTGAAGGACTCGGACGCCCTCGCCTCGACGGAACAGGAACTGACGGGCGACTGCACGGCGGACTGGGCCGCCAACCCATGCACCGTCGCGGACACCGCGGCGTGCGGGACTGGCTCGGCGAGCGTGGACTCCACCAACAGCCCCAACAATTGCGAGCTCGGGGGAATGAAGTGCGACCCCCGTCCGCGCCTGTGCAATCGCAACACGAAGACGTACTGGTTCACGGCCACCGGGCCGCTGAACGTCTACGACAGCCTGGGCAACGTGCTCGGCAGCGTGAGCACCGGGACGCAGTTCCGCATCAACCTGGGGACGCGGCAGACGGTCCCCTCGGTCTCGGCCAACTACCTGGCCATGGGCTTCTCGGTCCCGACCAACAACGGGGCGATCAGCGGCCTGATCCGGCCCGACTTGACGGATGCGGGCTACACCAACGTCATGAGCTGGCTGACGCAGAACTACCGGCCGGCGCCGGATCCCGGTGGGACGTACAGCAACTGGTACATCATCCCCTCGAACAACACCCCTTACGAGGGGCTGCACGTGACCACCGACTGCCCGGCCAACGACATGGCCGTCCATTACCTGGGGCGCAACGGCCGCATCAACCTGATCACCAACCTGCCGGGGAAGGGGTCGCCGACGAAGGCGGTCTACCCGAACACCACGGGGCTCAACTTCAAGCGCGCCCAGGCTCAGCACTCGGTCTCGCTGCCACTCTATGACTGCACCAGCGGCAGCGCGGTGAAGGTCTCGCTCACGCTGGACTTCCTCTACGGCTATGTCCAGTCGGGGCACTGGGGTTGGATCGCGATGCCCAACCTTTCGACCACGCCCCCGTAAGAGGGCTCAGGCCGCGGCCTTCAGTGCCTCCGGCCGCGCCACGGGCTGGGGCACCGGGCCCAGCCGCTCGCGCAGCAGTTGGATGATCTCCTGCTCGGAGCGGCGCGGCTCCTGGAGGTCCACGAAGTGGCTGGCGAGCCTCTTGTAGGAGTGCGTCATCAGCAGCGCCCAGATGACGAAGTAGTCGATGCCCCGGAAGATGATGGCGCCCTGGTCGCGGTACTGCACCCGGTGCTTCTCGAAGTCGGTGCGCATCTCCGTCCAGTGCATCTTGGGCTGGATGTGATGGCCAATGTGGTAGCCATCATTGAAGCACCGGTCGTTGTAGACGCACTCGATGCAGGTGATGCTGTTGCGATAGGGATTGTTCGGATCGTCGGCCACCACGAAGGCGTGCTGCGCCCAGTTGCCGCACATCATCGCGAAGCGGGCGATGAGCACCGGCCCCACGAAGACGGTGAGCGTCGCCGCCGGGTGCAGCCACAAGAGCACGAGGCAGGCGGACCAGAAGAGCAGCTCCCCGGCGCGCGCGCGCCGCTCCAGCCGGGCGCGCTGGGTCCGGCGCAGGTAGGCCAGCAGGTGCTTGAGGCCCACGAACATGAACCGGCCGAAGTAGTGCAGGAAGTGCAGGAGGTTGTCGCGCTGGTAGGGCAGCGTGGTGCTGTCATCCTCCCAGAGGTTGTTCTCCGGATGGTGCATCCCCATGTGGTGGGCGGCGTAGGTGCACGGCGTCTGCCCGAGGAAGGGGCTGTAGACCCAGGGGATGAGCTCGTTCATCCACGCGTACTGCTTGCGGAAGAGCTGGCGGTGGGACGAGCAGTGGAGCATCAGCGTGAAGGGCGGGAAGAAGTAGCCCAGCGTCACGCCGAGGTAGAGCGGCGTCATCCACCAGCGGTAGCGCAGGTAGAGCAGGGTCACGGCGGGGACGAACCACAGCGCGGCGCGGAGCATCAGCCAGACGAAGGGGAGATCTCGCGCGTCGTTGAGCAGGTGGGCGAACGGCGAGGGGGCCTCCCGCGAGGTGGCGGTGGAGGAGGGTTCAGGAGGAGTCGCCATGAAGTCCCTTGATCTCACGGCAGCGCCTCTACCCAAAGTGAAATTTCCCACAAAGCAGGCGGAAGAGCCCCTGGATGCTTTGCTCTGCTAGGGTCGCCACGCATGAAGGCGAGCCAGGAAGTCAGTGCCGAGCTCCTCGACAACGCGGCGCGGTTTCGTGACGCGTTCTTCCAGCGGTTCAGCCTGCGGCGGGCGCCTCGGCCGTTGCAGCTGACCGACGCCATCTCCAAGGACTACCTGTTCCCGACGCTGTACGCGGACGTGAGGTGCACGATCGGCATCTTCCACTGCGACTACGCGCGGGCGAAGGCACTCCTGCCTCCTCCGGCCATGGCGCCGGTGCGCATGCCCCGAGGGCGCGCCCTGGTGGCCTTCTCCTGCTACGAGTACCGGCAGGTGCTGGGTGTTGCGCCCTACAACGAGATCGCCATGACCATCCCGGTGATGGTGGGCACCAGGCTCAACGTGCCGGTGCTGCCCATGGTGTTCAGCTCGCTGCCGGGCTTCGGCTACTACGTGTTCGGCATGCCGGTGACCTCGCGCGAGAACCAGCTCCGCGGCAACAAGATCTGGGGGCTGCCCAAGGTGACTCAGGACATCGACATCGAAGAGCGTGACGGGGACTGCGTCACGGTGGCGTATGGCGCCGACGGCCGGGCCTGCTTCGAGCTGCGCGTGCCGATGAGCGGCAAGCCCAAGCAGTTCGATGTGAGCGCCAACCTGTACTCACTGCTCGAGGGCAAGCTGCTGCGGAGCCGGACGAGCTTCCAGGGCACCTTCCGAGTCACCCCGCACATGAAGGCCCTGGCGCGCCGGGGGCTGAGGCCGGACCGCACGTACCTCACGCTCGGCGAGGGGCCCGAGGCGGCGGCCCTGCGAAACCTGGACATCGAGCCTCATCCGTTCCAGTTCCGGTACGCGCCCTCGATGAACAGCGCGTTCGATCTGCCCGACCCGGCATTTCAACTCGAGGTGGATGGAGGGAAGTAGGCCACGGGGGCTCCTCTTCATCTCACCCTGCTGTCGAGCCTATGGGGCGTTGGGCTTCAAGGAATTCGCCCGCTGGATCTCCTCGGCCAACCAGTCCCGGTAAGGGTACGTGCTCATGAAGGCGGGGCCTTCTGCGGAGATCAGGGTTGTGACGCCCATGAGCACGATCCCGCTCTTGTCCTGGCGCAGGCAGGGTTCGCCGCTGCCGCTGGTGAAGGCTTCCCCGTTCTGCTCGAACAGGATTCCCTCATTGGAGGGTGTTGCAAGCCTTGTAATCTTTTTCTGACGAAGGATCTCTCGCTGGGGCATAGGCGACAGTGTCAACGCTGGCTTCCTGGGCGCAGTTTGATCCAGCGTGTAGCGGTAGGGCAACGGGCAGGCCTCGCCAGGATGAGGAGACATGTTGCGCTCCCTGCACAGCCCTCACCGCTGGCGGAGCGCAGCCTCGCGCAGCCACTTCGCGCCCATGAGCAGCGCCGCGCCGCCCAGGAGCACGGGGACGACGTTGAATTGGATCGCCGCGCCCAGGCTGGACTTGTCGGCGACGTAGCCGATGAGCGGGGGAGAGATGGCGTCTCCCAGCATGTGGATGAACAGCACGTTGAGCCCCATCGCGAAGGCGCGGAACGCCGGCGGCACGCAGTTGACGATGGCCGCGTTGATGGGGCCGCTGTTGATGAACAAGAAGAACTGCGCCAGGCCAATCACGATGAAGGTGGCCATCGGCGACTGCAGGTGCACCGCGATGTACATGAACGGCGCCGCCAGCAGCAGCCCGATGCCGGACAGCCACAGCCCGCCGCCCTCGCGCTTGCGGTCCATTCTGTCCCCGAGCCACCCGCCCGCCACCGTCCCCAGCAGGCCCGCCACGGCGGTGACTCCGCCGAACACCGTGCCCGCGTTCTCGAGCATGCCCCGCTCTCTCACCATGTAGAGGGGCATGAAGTTGGCCAGCCCGCCAATGGAGAACGTCATCAGCGTGTAGCCCGCCGTCGTGGCCCAGAAGGCCTTGTTGCCCGCCAGCCCCTGCAGCCCCACCCGGAAAGGCAACTTCACCTGCGCGTCGGGCCCGTCCATGGCGCCGCGCTGGGGCTCGGGCATGAAGCAGGCCAGGGTGCCCAGGATCAGCCCCGGCACTCCGCCCGCGAAGAAGGCCGCATGCCAGGAGTAGGTGTTGCTCAGGAAGTCGCCCAGGCCGTAGCCGGCCGCCGCGCCCACCGGAATGGCCACGTAGAAGTAGGAGAGCACCCGCGTCCGCTGCTCTCTCGGGTAGAGATCCGAGATCACCGAGGGCGCCACCGCGCCATAGCCCGCCTCGCCCACGCCGACGATGGACCGCGCGAGCATCAGCGTGACGAAGGTGCCGGCCAGGCCCGAGGCCCCGGTGGCGAGGCTCCAGACGAGCACGCCGCCCGCGACCAGGAACTTCCGGGGGACCCGGTCCCCCAGGTAGCCACCAATCGGCGAGGCCAGCATGAACACCACGATGAAGACGGAGGCGAGCAGCCCCGACTGCATGTTGTTGATGCCGAGATCCGTCTGGATCTTGGGCAGGGCGCTCGCGACGATGTACCGGTCCAGGTAGTTGATCAGGTTGATCAACGTGAGGATGCTGAGCGCGTAGGCGGCGCCCGCGGCGGGAGACATCCGCGGCGGAGGAGCCACGGCGGGGGAGGTGCCCAGCGGCGGGGGGCTTCCAGCGGGTGAGCCATCAGTAGCGGGAGAGGTGCTCATGGGCGAGAGGCTCCGAAGCGGTGCGCCATCAGTCCCCAGCGAAGGCCGCGATCGCTCACGCGGCACCCGAAGAGCCCCAGGGCCCGCAGGGCCTCCAGCATGATGAGCGCGCCGGAGGGGATGACATCCGCGCGCTTGGGCTGCAGGCCGGGGAGCTTCTGCCGCTCGGCCAGCGGCAGGGTGCAGAGCTGATCCACCAGCTTCTCGAGCTCGGCGCGGGTGAAGGTGGCGCCATGCACGCGCGCCGAGTCGTAGGGCTCAATGCGGTGCTGGAGCGCGTAGAGCGTCGTCACCGTGCCGGCCACGCCCACCAGCTCGGCGGCGGGGGGCGGCGGAGGCAGCGTGGAGAACGTCTCCCGGAGGAAGGAGCGGATGTGCTCGCGCTCGGCGGGGGAGGGCGGATCCGTGCGGACGAACCGCTCCGTCAAACGCACCGAGCCCACATCATAGCTGTGGCGGAACTCCACCCGGCCCGCGGTGTTGCCGTAGATGAACTCGGTGGAGCCGCCGCCAATGTCGATCACGAGCAGCGGCCCCGCGGCCTCGTGGCCAAAGTCCATGTACGCCGAGGCGAACGAGAGCTGCGCCTCCAGCTCGCCGGAGATGATCTCCACGGTGACGCTGGCCCGCGCCTGGGCGGCGGAGAGGAACTCCGCGCCGTTCTGGGCGTCGCGCGCGGCGCTGGTGGCGGACACGGCGATGCCCTCGGCGCCCAGGGAGCGCGCCTCGTCGGCGAAGGCCGTGATGACCGCGAGCGTGGCCTCCATGCCTTCGGGGGACAGGCGGCGGCTCTGGTCCACTCCGCGTCCGAGCCGGGTGATCTCGGCGCGCTCGAGGACGGGCTGGAACTCGCCTTCGGGAGTCCGGTCCGCCACGAGCAGCAGGACCGAGTTGGTTCCCACGTCAATGGTGGCAAAGCGAGGCATGAGCCCGGCAGCCTACTCAACGCAGCAGCGCTTCCAAAGCCTCCGCCAAGCGTTGGTACTCGGTGTGCGTGTTGTAGACCTGGGCGGACACCCGGACATGGCGCTGGGGCGGCTGGGGCCAGGCGATGACAGGCACCTCGATGTGCCACTCCTGGAAGAGCCGATCCTGGAGCGGATCCAGGTAATAAGGAGGGGGCGGCGCGGCCGGGTAGCCGTCCGGCAGGCCGATGGTGGCCATGGAGCCGACCATCTCCTCGGGGCAGTGCGGCGCCAGGCCGAAGCGCTCGTTGAGCATCCGGCGGGCGGCCAGGGCCTTGGCGTGGTTGTCCTGCATGAGCGCCGGCCAGCCGCCGGGGAGCAGGCCGCCCATGAAGCGCAGCGCGTGGGGCACGCAGAGGGCCGGAGTGGGATCCATGGTCCCGGTCCAGTCGAAGTCCAGCCGGAAGCGCGAGCGATCCCTGCGAGGGGAGTTGTGGCCATGGCTCACCGAGGTGGGCTTGAGCCCGGCCTGGAGATCCTTGCGCACGTGGAGGAAGGCGGCGCCCTTGGGGGCACAGAGCCACTTGTGACAGTTGCCGGTGTAGTAGCCGGCGCCGAGCTCGCGCAGGGACAGGGGCACCTGGCCGGGCCCGTGCGCCCCATCCACGAGCGTCTCCACGCCCTGCCCGCGCATGGCGCGCACCAGCGCCTGGAGGGGCATGACGAGCGCCGTCTGGCTGCTGATGTGATCGACGAGCAGCAGGCGGGTGCGCGGGGTGACCTGCTCCAGCACGGCCTGCACGATGGCCTGGGGCGTGGGCTGGGGCCAGGGCAGCCGGGCGACAATCACCTTGGCGCCGGCTCGGCCCGCGACCCAGTCGAGCGCGTTGCGCGAGGCGTTGTACTCGTGGTTGGTGGTGATCAGCTCGTCGCCGGGCTCGAACCTCAGCGAGCGCAGCACGGTGTTCACGCCCGCGGTGGCGTTGGGCACGAAGGCCAGATCATCCGCGTCCGCGTCGAGGAAGGCCGCCAGCGCGGCTCGGGCTTCGTCGAGCAGGGGCTCGAACTCGCGCACGAAGAAGCGGACGGGCTGGGCCTCGAGGCGTGCGCGCAGCTCGGCCTGCACCTGGAGCACCTCGGTGGGGCAGGCGCCGTACGAGCCGTGGTTGAGGAAGAGGGTGTCCGGCTCGAGCGGCCAGCGGGCCCGGAAGGGCGAGGAGCTCATGGAGCCGGGGCCCAGTCCGGCGTGAGGCCCCCGGCCTTGTCCATGGGGAGGGCGATCTGGTTGTTGCCGTCGGCCGTCATGACGTAGAGCCGGGGCGCTCCATCGCGCGTGGAGGTGAAGAGGAGGAGGCGGCCGTTGGGGGAGAAGGTGGGCTCCTCGTTGTTGCCCTGGTCCTGGGTGAGGCGGGTGATCTTCCCGCTGTCCACGTTGACGGTGAAGAGATCGAACGCATTGCGCTCATCGCGGGCGGTGAAGGCGATCAAGTCTCCGCGCGGCGACCAGTCGGGGGTCTGGTTGTAGTTGCCCTGGAAGGTGAGCCGCCTGGGGTTCGAGCCATCCGCGCTCATCACGTAGATCTGCGGCGAGCCGCCCCGGTTGGACACGAAGGCGATGCGCTTGCCGTCCGGAGACCAGGCGGGGCTGGAGTTGATGCCGTATGGCGTATCGGTGATGGCCTTGGGATTCGAGCCGTCCGCGTTGGCGAGGTAGAGCTGGGTGCTCTCGCCCTCGGCCAGGGCGTATGCGATGCGCTTGCCATCCGGAGACCAGGCGATGCCGGTGGCCATCTGCCCATTCTGGACGATGGCGCGAGCCTCCTCGCCGGGCTTCTGCACATACAAGTCGGGCCGGCCCTTGCGGTAGGAGGTGTAGCCCACGGCGCCGCCGGGGCCCAGCGCGGGCAGCAGGTTGATGCCGCCATTGGTGAGGGCGCGGCCGTTGTTGCCATCCCAGTCCGCCACCCAGACGTCGCGGTTGGAGCCCGTCTTGCGCACGAAGGTGATGCGCGAGAGGAACGGGCTGGGCTCGCGGGTGAGGTGGCGGTAGAGGGCGTCCGCGAGGAAGTGCGCGAGCTGGCGCGGCTCGGAGGCGGGCCCGTCGTGGCTGACCTTGAGGTCCTCGCGGCCGGTGCCCACGTTGAACAGGCGCAGCTCGCCGCGCAGCGTGCCGCCCTGGGCGCCCAGCTGCACCTTCACGAGCGACTCGGCGCCCACGTCCGCCCAGCGCGAGAAGTTGATGCTGCCCGCGGTGATGCCCTCCTTGGAGTCGGCCGTGAAGCTGGAGCGGTCCAGCACCTGGAAGATGCCGGAGGCGCGCAAGTCGAAGAGGAACGGCTCGTCGAAGTCGCTGGCGGCCTTCTTGCCGCCCTCATCCACGGTGAGGGGCGCGGCCACGGCGAGCGGGAGGGGCCGGAAGTTGGCGCCGGAGATCTGGATGACCGGGGCCTGCGCGAGCGCCGCGATCGGGAGGAGCAGCAGCGAGACGAGGAGGGCTTTCACGGATGGAACTCCAGGACGACCCCCTGCTTCTGGAGCGCATCGCGCAGGTGATCAGGGGGAGGGGAGAAGGGAGAGGCTTTCTTCACCGCGGCCAGCACGGCGGCGTCGAAGAGATCATTTCCACTGGCGGAGGCCAGGCGCGTCTCCAGCACCTCGCCGGTCCGGCTCAGGCGCAGCTGCACCTGGGCCTTGAGGTACATCCGCTCGGCCTCGGGGATGGTGTCCGCGACGTTGTAGTTGCGGTGAATCTGGGAGGACAGCAGCGCGTAGTAGCGCTCGCCCTCGGCGGTGGCGGCGTCGCCGTTCGGATCGCCGTCCTCGGCGCCCTCCAGCTCTTCGTCCGGAACCTTCTTCGCCGTCTTGTCGAAGGCGCCGAACAGCCGCTTGCGCCGATCGTCCCCGGCCTTGTCGCCCTTCTGGGGCGCGGGCGGAGGCTGGGGCTTCACCGAGGGCACGGCCACCGCGGGCTTCTCGGGAGGCTTGGGCGCCTCGGAGGGCGGGGCGGGCGCGGCCTTCACCTCCTTGGGAGGCGGGGGTGGCTCCTCCTTGCGAGGCAGCAGCTTCTGATCCCTCGGCTTGCCCTGGCGCACCAGGGTGGCCTTGATGACGGGGACGTTCGGGTTCAGCCTCGGCGCGGCGGTCAGGACCGAGTACAGCAGCCCCAGGGCGAGCAGCAGCCCGTGCCCGGCCACGGAGACGCCGAGGAACACGCCCAGCCGCGAGGGCCGGGTGACGAGCATGCTCTGGGAGACGGCCGGGTGAAGGGCCATGGGCTAGCGCTTCCCTCCCTTGTTGGGCTTGGTCTCCTTGGACGCCGCCGGAGCCCCCGCCGGGTCCGTGATCATCCCCACGTTGGAGATGCCGGCGCGCTGGGCGGCGGCCATGACCTCCACCACCACGCCATAGGGCACGTCCCGGTCCGCGTGGAGGTAGATCTCCTTGTCGGCCTGGGCCTTGGCGTTGGCGGCCAGCTTCTTCTCCAGCTCGTCCACCGCCACCTCCGCGTCGCCGATGAACACGCGGCGCGAGACATCAATGGAGAGCACCAGCTTCTTGTCGGCGGCCTCCACCGGCGCGGCCTTGGCCTCCGGCAGGTTCACCTTCACGCCCTGCTGGATGAGGGGGGCGGTGACCATGAAGATGATGAGCAGCACCAGCATCACGTCCACCATGGGCGTGACGTTGATCTCGCTCATGGTGACGCGGCTCGTGCCCTTGTTGCCACCCACGCCCATGCCCATGGCCGAGCCTCCTACTTGAAGAAGTGCCGCTTGATGATGTTGAGGAAGTCCGCCGAGAAGTTGGACATCTCGGTGTCGAACACCTTGATGCGGCTGACGAACGAGTTGTAGGCCACCACCGCCGGAATGGCCGCGAACAGGCCCGCCGCGGTGGCGAACAGCGCGTTGCCCACGGGCGCGGCCACCGTGGACAGCGTGGCGTTGCCCTTGTCGGCGATCTCGTTGAAGGCGTTGAGGATGCCAATCACCGTGCCGAACAGGCCCACGAACGGCGCCGCCGCGCCCACCGTGCCCAGGAAGGGCACTCGCGCCTCCAGCTCCGTGATTTGCGAGGTGGCGGCCCGGTTCAGCGCCCGCTCCACGTTCTCGATGCCCCCGAGCTTGTCGCTCATCGCCCCGTCCGAGCCCTCCTTCGTCTGCGCCAGCTTGGACAGCTCCTCGTACCCGGCGCAGAACACCTTCGACAGCGGCGAGCCCTCCAGCTTCTGCGCCGACTGATAGATGGCCTCCAGCCGCGTCGCCTTCCAGAACGTGTCCAGAAAGGTGAGCGACTGTGCGCGGGCTCGGGACAGCTGGGACTGCTTCATGACGATGAGCGCCCAGGAGCTCACGGACACGCCCATCAGCAGCACGAGCACGGACAGCTCGATGAGCGAGGCGCTGCGGATGATCTCCAGGTAGTTCATGGCGCCGAGCGCCAGGGGCAGGTGGGACATCATGGGTGCAGGCCGTAACACTCTGATCCGAGGCGGTCAAACAAAGCGGGCAGGGCCGGTTGGTGTTCAGGCCGGGGCGGTGAATAATTCCCGCGCCCCCCCGTCCAAGTGGGCACAACGGGCTGGATGCCCGGTCGCCTCCCTCAACACCCAGCGGATGCCCCTATGAACTCCCGATTGCTGTTCGCATTCCTCTGTATCGCCTCGCTGTCCACCGGCTGCATCATCAACGACAACGGAGGTTGCAGCAGTTGCCGCCCCCCTCCCGCCCAGCGGGGCGACGTGACGTTCCTGTGGACGTTCGGCAACCTGCGCTGCGATCAGGCGCGTGACGTCTACGGCGTCAACATCACCATCCCCGGTGAGCAGCTGCTCAACAACGGCAACTACGCGTGCAGCACCAATGGGGTGGACGGCATCACCCTGCATGACTTCGCGCCGGGCTCGTACCCCTACACGCTGCAGGCCGTGGACTTCAACGGCCGCATCCTCTTCGAGGCCAACGGCACCTTCATCATCGACGGCAGCCGGACAGTGATGGTGGACCTGGCGCCCTCGGGCAGCCCGGGCTCGTCCGCGAACCTGAACTGGAACTTCCCGGGCAACGCCAGCTGCTCGACAGCCGGGGTGTACTCGGTGGACGTCACCGTGGACGACAAGACGGCGAACTTCCCGTGCACGCAGGGCCAGACGGCGCAGGGCGTGGCCACCGACTACATCGCCCCGGGCGAGCACTACATCGAGTTCGTGGCCCTGGATGCGCAGCGTCACCCCCTCTACTACTACAACGGTGGGCTCACGACGCAGGCGTACACCTCGGTCAACGCCAGCTACAACCTGTACACGATTGGCGGCGCGTCGATCTCCTGGCGGATGTCGGATTACGCGGACGGCTCGGTGACCTTTGACTGCCCCCAGTCCAACCCCACGGTGTACGTGAACTTCCAGGACCGGAACACGGGCAACTGGGTGTACCCGGCCGCGGGTGACGGGCACGCGTGCAGCACCAAGCCCATCGTCTTCCAGTTCCTGAAGCCGGGCTCCTACACCCTGCGCGTCTCCACGACCATCAGCGGCTACAACTACGTCTCCGCCGCGGGCATCATCGTCAACGTGGGCTCCCACGCCATCACCAACGTCCCGGATGTGACGCTGTACCGGCAGTAGCCGAGGTTGGTGGCTCGTAGAGGGAGCGAGAGGGTCGGGGACACACCCCCGGCCCTCTTCGCGTTGGGGGGGGCGTGGGCGTTGGCATCAAACGTGATAGGGAAGAGGGGCATGCGGCAAGGCAGCCACGGTCCCATTGGGGTGTTCGACTCGGGCGTCGGAGGGCTCACGGTCCTCAAGGCGCTGATGGCGAGACTCCCTCACGAGAGCACCCTCTACCTGGGCGACACGGCGCGCGTCCCCTACGGCACCAAGTCCGGCGAGGTGGTGACGCGCTACTCGCTCAAGAACGCGCAGTTCCTGCTGGAGCGGGGCATCAAGCTGCTGGTGGTGGCCTGCAACACGGCCTCGGCGGTGGCGCTGCCGGCGCTGTCCGCGGCGCTGCCGGTGCCGGTGCTGGGGGTGATTGGGCCCGGAGCTCGCGCGGCCCTGCGGCGCACGAGGGGCGGTGGGGTGGGGGTGATTGGAACGCCGGGCACCATCCGCTCCGGGGCCTACCAGCGCGAGCTGGAGGCGGCGGATCCGCAGGTTCGTGTGAAGGCGAGGGCCTGTCCGCTCTTCGTGCCGCTGGCGGAGGAGGGGTGGACGGTGGGCGAGGTGCCGCACCTGGTGGCGCGCGATTACCTGGCGGACTTCGCCCGGGAGGGCGTGGACACGCTGGTGCTGGGCTGCACGCACTACCCGCTGTTGCGGGGGGCGATCGCCGAGGTGGTGGGGCCGAACGTGGCGCTGGTGGACTCGGCCGAGGCCACGGCGGAGGCGGTGGCCGAGCTGCTGACGCACCGGGAGCTGCTCGCGCCCGAGGGCACGGCGACGACGCACGGCTACTACGTGACGGACGTGCCGGAGCGCTTCGTGGAGGTAGGGGCGCGCTTCCTCGGGCGGCCCATTCCGTCAGCGGAGCAAGTGGACCTGAGCTTCTGAGCAGACTGTGCCCGCTGGATGACGGGGCATCACCTGTTGGCGGACACGTGCCAGCGCTGGCCGTTGAAGAGGACCTGCCGGTTGCCTCCCTGGTGGCGGATGATGAGCGTGACACCCTCTCGCCCGCATGGAACACCTCTCGCAGGTACGCAGGGGGGGGACAGCCTTCGGTCTTGCTGACCGAGGGCATCTCTAGTGCAGCACCCAACCTATTCGGTAGGGTGCGCGGGCGAGCATGCTTGCCCTGCCCCTGGAGTGTCCCCATGTCTCACCCCGTATCCACAGACTCTCGCACCTTCGTCCTGGGCTCGTTGGTCGGCCCCTGGCGCATCCTCGAGCTGCATGATTTCGGCTCCTTCGGCGCCCTCTACCGAGTCGAGCGCGCCGGGCATCCCGAAGCTGGACCCTTCGCGCTGAAGATCGCCCTGCACCCCGAGGACCCGCGCTTCCCTCGTGAAGTCGAGCTGCTCCAGCGCGGAGTTCATGCCTCGATTCCACGCTTCGAGGACAGGGGCGAGTGGACAGCATCCGATGGGCGGCTGTTCCCCTATATCGTCATGGAGTGGGTGCAGGGCCGGCTCTTGTACGAGTGGGCACGCGTGAACAAGCCCACCTCTCGCGAGGTGTTGCACGTATTGGCGCAGCTGGCCTCGGCGCTCGCGGCCGTGCACGCGGATGGTGGAGTCCACCGAGACGTGAAGGGGGACAACATCCTCGTGACGTCCGGGGGACGCGCCGTGTTGCTGGACTGGGGGTGCGGCACCTATCGAGGGGCCAAGGCCCTCACGGATTCAGTGCTCCCCCCGGGCACCTCAAGCTATCGGGCTCCCGAGGCGGTGCGCTGGGCCTGGGCTCACCGCAAGACAGCAGAGCCCTACCAGGCAGGTCCGGCTGATGACGTGTATGCGCTCGGGGCGACGGCCTATCGGCTGTGCACGGGCACCTATCCGCCCGCCCCCGACGAGGGCAGTGGGCCGCAGCGTCGGCTCCTCCCGCCGCGTGAGCTGGCCACGGTGAGCGTGGGCCTGGAGCGCCTGGTGCTAGCCTGCCTCTCTCACGACCGGAGCGCCCGCCCGCCCACCGCGGCGCTGGCCATCAGCCTGTCTATCGCTGCCAAGGAGAAGGATGCCACGAAGCCCATCGGTCCCACGCTTGCCGCGGCTGACACCGACGAGACTTCGCACCCGGGCCCGCGACGTCGGTTCGTGGTGCCTGCATGGCTCTCACTGGGGGCAGCAGCTGTTGCGGGCGGCCTGCTGGTCTTGGGCTGGTCGGAACTCGTGCACCGTGGGCCGAGCGCGCCGGTGGTGCCAGAG
This sequence comes from Hyalangium sp., assembly GCF_045802625.1. NCBI lineage: Bacteria > Pseudomonadati > Myxococcota > Myxococcia > Myxococcales > Archangiaceae > Hyalangium > Hyalangium sp. The sequence goes on from NZ_JBJMQP010000190.1 coordinate 116,126, forward strand.
CCTCCTCCCGACATCGCCGAGTACGTGCATGAGTCTCCCACTCCCGAGGCTCCAGATGGAGGTGTGGGGGAGGAAGCTTTGGCGAGTGCTGTGCAGACGCCGCGTCCTGGAAGCCCGGCCTACGTGCTCGGACTGCCCATGCGGCGCGAGCCCTTCCCGGGGCAGAAGAAGCCGCCGTGTGCGCCTAGGACCCAGAAGGCCATCAACGGCGGTTGTTGGTGGGGCCCCCTTGGTACGCAGAAGCCCCCTTGCGGGGTCGAGGCCTACGACTACGACAACGGCTGTTACGGGCCCGTGTTAACGTTAGACGCGCCACGCACGCCTACCAGTGAGGACCCGTAGTGAGACTGCCCTAGTTCCAAACCGGGGCAAGTCCAGACCTCCGTAGTTCTGATCATCTCCCAGTGGGAGCCGGAGGGTGCCGGGACTCAGGCCGAGGGGCGCGCGGAGGAGACGGTCTCGGACTCCTCGGTGCGCTCCAGCAGCGCCTTGGCCGCCTGCACCACGGGGGCCTCGCCCTCGGAGGTGGCGGCCAGGACCGCGGTGGCGGCCTCCGTGCCAATGTCGTCCTGGCGCGGCAGCAGGCCGGTAGCCCAGGTGACAAGCCGCTCCAGCGTGGGGAAGAAGGCGATCATCGTCAGCGGCTTGTTCAGCCAGCCCACGGTGATGCAGTAGTACTTGTGATAGGGCGCCGTGTGGTGGATGTGGTGGTGCGCCGGCGGCAGGATCAGGTGCACCCGCTGGAAGAAGGCGATCGCCGCCGGCGGGTTGTCCAGGTGGGACCACTTGTGGAACTGGTTGGTCGCCATCACCCAGAAGATCATCGAGCCCAGGAACGAGGCCAGGAACACCCACATCGAGCTGGTGTGCGGCATCGCCACGCACATGATGGCCACCGGGATGGAGATGGCGCAGTTGTTCCCGTTGGTCTCGATGAAGTCGTGGCGGGTGATGGCCTTCTCGTCCACGTGGTGCTCGCGGAAGGGCCGGATCAGCGCCTTGCCGATGACGGGCATCTCCGTGGAGCCCCAGGTGTCCGCCATCCAGTGCACGAAGCCGGACACGAAGTCCGCGGCCAGGTAACCCAGCAGCACCGCGCTCAGCAACAGCCAGGGGCCTACATGCGGGTTGCTCCACAGCTGGAGCACCAGCAGCGCCTCCAGAGCGATGAAGATCGTGATGCTGCCAATGTCCATCAACCGGATGGAGCGCGTGTAGCCCTGGGCCAGGACCTGGGCGTCCTGCTGCCGCAGCTTGTTCGTGACGTTGTTCTTCATTTCACACCTGGTAGGAGCCTCCGGGGAGGCCAGCGTTCACGGTGGAACGGTACGTAGCCTAGCCGCATTCTGGTTTTCAACGAATGAGCGGGGGCTCGAACGGACGGCAGCCGGGCGCGGGCGGGGGACTGAACCTCCGGACAGGCGCCGGGACAGGGGCAAAGGCGGAAGAGGGCGACGCTTACCTTGTGTCGCTCAAGGTGCACTGCTAGCTTCCGGCGTCTCTGGCATGGCGAAAACCTTCGAGAAAGCCGTCACCGGCTTCAACCACAACATCAAGCACAAGGGGAAGGTCTACCACGTCCAGACCGAGGACTCGGGGGTCAACAACCCCCACATCATCACCCACCTGTTCGTGGGTGGGAACATCCTCGCCTCCAAGAAGACGTCGTACGCCGACATCCTCAACGCCGAGAACCTGGCCGAAGTCGTCCGCGAGTTGATGGAGGAGCAGCACAAGGAGATGCTGCGCAACCTCATCAACGGCGTGTACGACAACTTCGAGGCTGGCGCCTCGCGGCACTACCAGCCCGGGCAGCTCGCCACCGACGAGCCGCCCGCGGCCAAGCCGCAGCCCCCGGCCCCCGTCGCCAAGCCGGTGCCGCCGCCCGCCGCCGCCTCGCAGCTGCCTCCCGAGGTGGCCGCCGCCCGCGCCATGAAGGTGGCGCCGAAGATCAACGAGGTGGGCGTGGAGACGCTGTTCGGCGAGGACCTCATCTCCGAGAAGAGCCTGGACGAGGTGATCCTCAGCTACCTCGCCGGCGAAGGCGAGCAGTAGCCCCGGCGGGCCTCGCCCGAGGCCCCTTGGCGGCCCCGGTGGCGAGCAAGCAGCCGCCACGGAGTGGAGCGATCGTCGAGTTGGGTCCACAATCGGCCCGCCGATGATCCAGATGTTCCATGTCTACAAGGCCTACCCGGGCGATCCGCCCGTGCTCTCGGACATCAACCTGAGTGTCGAGAAGGGCGAGTTCGTCTTCCTCACCGGGCCTTCGGGCGCGGGGAAGACGACGCTGCTCAAGCTCGTGTTCTGCGGGGAGAAGGCCACCAAGGGGCAGATCCTCGTGGGGGGCCGCAACATCGCCCGCATCCGCGAGTCGGCCGTGCCCTTCCTGCGGCGCAACATCGGCGTGGTGTTCCAGGACTTCAAGCTGCTGCCCCAGCGCACGGTGGAGGACAACGTGGCCTTCACGCTGGATGTGCTGGGGGTGCCTCGGGCCCAGGCGCGCGAGAAGGTGCACCGCATGCTCAAGCTGGTGGGGCTGGAGCACAAGGCGAGCTCGTACCCGCTGCGCCTCTCGGGTGGAGAGCAGCAGCGCGTGGTGATCGCCCGGGCGCTGGTGAATGATCCGACGATTCTCCTGGCGGACGAGCCCACCGGCAACCTGGACCCGGCGCTCACCGTGGAGATCATGGACCTGCTCAACCAGGTCAACATCCGCGGCACCACGGTGATGGTGGCCACGCACGACAGCACGTTGCTGGCGCGCTACCAGAAGCGCACGGTGCGGCTGGAGCGCGGCTTCATCGTCTCGGATGAGGACGGCGTCAAGGCGGCGCGGCGGATGGCGGTATGAGCGCGCTGGCCAAGGTCTCCTACTTCTGGCGCTCGGCGGCGGGGGGGCTGAAGCACTCGCCGTTCGTGCACTTCATCGCCATCACCACCATCGCCATCGCGCTGTTCGCCGCGGGGTTGGCTCGCACGGCGGGCCGGGCCCTGGATGGGCTGCTGGCCTCGCTCGGCGGAGAGGTGGAAGTCACCGTGTACGTGGCGCCCGAGCTGCCCGTGGCCCAGGTGGAGGCGCTGCGCACGAAGCTGGAGACGATCAGCGGTGGGCACGCCGTGCTGGTGAAGCCGGAGGAGGCGCTCAACCGGCTGGCCCACGAGTTGGGAGACCTGGGCGACGCGCTCTCGCAGTTGCCGGAGAACCCGCTGCCTCCCTCGCTGGAGCTGACGGTGCCTCCCGAGCAGCGCACGCCGGAGCTGCTCGAGGTGCTCTCCAAGCAGGCCCGCGAGCTGAAGGGTGTCACCGGCGTGGACTATGGCCGCGAGGCGGTGGAGCGGCTGACGGCGATTGCCCGCGCGCTGCGCTTCGGAGGGCTGGTGGCCTTCGCGGTGGTGCTCTTCGCCACCATCATCATCGTGTCCGCCACGCTCCAGCTCGCCATCTACGCGCGGCGCGAGGAGATCGAGATCCAGAAGCTCGTGGGCGCGACGGACCGGTTCGTCAAAGCGCCGTTCCTCATTGAAGGGCTGCTCCAGGGCCTGCTGGGCGCGGTGGTGGCGCTGGCGGGGCTGTGGACCTTCGGGCGGCTGGTGGGGCCCACGCTGACGTCGCTGTTCTCGTTCCTGCTGGGGCCCACCTCCTCCGAGCCGCTGGTGCGGGCCGAGCTGGCGCTGGAGCTGATGCTGGCCGGGAGCGTGCTCGGGCTGGTGGGCAGCTTCATCGCGGTGGGGCGCTTCCTGAGGGTATGAGCCGGACGGTCCTCCTCACGCTGCTGCTGGGAGCCACCGCCGCGCTCGCTCAGGATGAGGCCGCGGAGCGGGCCGCCGTGCGCGAACAGCTCGCCACGCAGCGCGCCGCCCTGTCCCTCATCGAGTCCAAGAAGGTCTCCGTGCTCGAGGGCGTGGAGCTGCTGGAGCAGATGGTGTCCTTCTCGCGCAAGCGCGTGCAGGTGGTGGAGAAGGACCTGTCCGCCTTCGGCAAGCGCGTGGCCGTGGCCGAGCGCGAGGAGGCCGTGGTGCGCAGGGTGCTCCAGCAGCAGCTGCACCGGCTCACGCCTCGGATGCGCGCGCTGTACCGGCTGACGCGCCGCCAGCCTTTGGAGGTGCTGCTCACCTCGGAGGACTTCTCCTCGCTCATCTGGCGGGCGCGGACGCTGGAGGCGACGATGAAGAGCGATCTCGAGCTGCTGCGCGCCGTGCAGCAGGTGGCGCGGCTGGAGCACCAGGCCCTGCTCGAGCTGCGGCGCCTGCAGGGCTCGCTGGCCATGCGCCGGGCCTTCCTCAAGGAGCAGGTGACGTTCGCCCAGCAGCAGCAGGCGGCGCTCAAGGACGTGGTGGCCACGCTCACGGGCGAGGCGGATCTCGTCAAGCGCGCGGTGCGCGAGCTGGAGCAGGCCGACGGCGAGCTGACGCGGATGCTGGAGGACATGAAGGAAGGGACCACGGCCACCGGCTTCCGCGCGCTCAAGGGCAAGCTGCCGTTCCCCACCCAGGGAGTCATCGAGGTGGGCTTCGGCAAGGTGATCAACCCGCTCTTCAACACCGTCACGGTGCAGAAGGGGGTGGACATCCGGGCCGCGGAGGGAGCGACGGTGCACGCCGTGGCGTCCGGCAAGGTCGTCTTCGCCGGCTGGATGCGAGGCTACGGCAACCTGCTGATCCTCGACCATGGGAGCGGCTACCACTCGCTCATGGCGCACCTGGCCAGCGTGGGGCCCGCGGTGGGCGCGGAGGTCCAGACGGGCGAAGAGGTGGGCACCGTGGGAGACACGGGCTCGCTGAAGGGCTCCTACCTCTACTTCGAGATCCGAAAAGGCGGGCTGGCGGTGGACCCTGCCCCGTGGTTCGCACGATGACACGCACTTCGGTGGGCTAGGGAATGGGGGGCGCCTCGCCGCGGGCCACCGCCTCGAGGCCATGCCGCTCCACGGGCTGCGCTCCCTCATTGTTCCGGCCGGGGTTCAACACGAGCCCTTGGGTGGATCCGGGCCCGTCACGACGAGGTACTCCATCAGGGCACCCTCCTTCGTCAGGCCAGACTCGGGCTGCGCTGGCCCCTCGCGCTGCGCCAGGAGCAGCGTCGCCTGGTTGAGCTCCGCATAGAAGTGCAACGCGGCCTCGCGGGTCAGCGTCCCGCGGATGCCCTCGAGCGCCTTGACGAGGCCCGGATTGGTGGGAGGAGTGGGCATGGGCTTCTCGCAGGCTGTGGCGGCCAGGAGAAAGAGTGCTCCGGACCAGAGCAGGTGGCGCCTGGTGCCACGAGTCCACACTGGAATCTGTTCACTCATGCCAGCCCCTCCGGGTCACGGCGCGTTTCCAGGTTAGGCTGGGACCCAGGGCCTTCTCAGGAGCGAGCAAGCACAGTGGACCTGCTGGGTGGTGTGCAGAAGGTGATGCGCCACATGTTGGTGGCGCGTGGCGTGGAGTCCCGAGTGGTCTCCGTGGGTGGCCAGTCCGTCCACATGTACGAGCTCAAGGGGCAGGGGAAGGGGCCGCCGGTGGTGCTCGTGCACGGGCTGGCGGGCTCGGCCAACGGCTTCTCCGGGGTGTTCCTCAAGCTGGCGCGCCGCTTCTCGCGGGTGCTGGCCATGGACATGCCCGGCCACGGCTTCTCCGCCGAGTACTGCGGCGGGCCGGTGTGCGTGCGCGGCCAGTTCGACACCCTGCGCCTGTGGTGCGAGCAGGTGGTGGGCGAGCCCGCCTTCGTGGTGGGCAACTCGCTGGGCGGCGCCATGTCCGTGAAGCTCGCCTCGGAGTACCCCGCGCTCGTCAAGGCCCTGGCGCTGGTGGCTCCCGCGGGCGCCGCATTGCCTCCCGAGGCCTTCGACGCGCTGCTGTCCTCCTTCGATGTGAAGACGCCCGAGGAGGCGCGCAACCTCACCCGGCGTCTGTTCCACAAGCCGCCGCTGCCGGTGATGCTCTTCGCCACCGAGCTGAAGAAGTTCTACGGCACGCCCACCGTGCAGGCGCTGGCGGCCGAGGCCCGGGCCACGCGCGAGAGCCTCACCCCCGAGGCCCTGCGGGGCCTGAAGATGCCCGTGCTGCTCCTCTGGGGAGGGAGCGAGCGGCTGTTGCCCGCGGAGACCCTGGAGTACTACCGCGCCCACCTGCCGCCCCACGCCCGGATCGACGTCGTGGAGGGCTTTGGCCACATCCCCCAGGTGGAGCGGCCCGACGAGCTGGTCTCCCACCTGGTGCGCTTCTCGGACGAGGCGGGGCTGTAGGCTCGGTGTAGACTGCCGGGGTTACTCCGGGAAAGGACGCACCTCGTGAACCGGCTGCTCCACTCGTGGCGTGTGGCGCTCGCGGCGGGCTGGATGCTCGTCGCGCCCACCGCTCGCGCGGACCAACAAGACGACACCTACAAGAACCTGGAGGTGTTCGCCCGGGTGCTCTCCTACGTGCAGAACAACTACGTGGAGTCGGTGGACAGCCGCAAGCTCATGCACGGCGCCATCAAGGGCATGCTCGAGACGCTGGATCCGCACACCCTCTTCATGCCGCCCGAGGTCTTCAAGGAGATGAAGATCGACACCTCCGGCGAGTTCGGAGGGCTGGGCCTGGAGATCGCCCGCAAGGGAGACCGAATCATCGTGGTGGCGGCCATCGACGACACGCCCGCGGCGCGCGCCGGCCTGCGCCCGGGAGATGAGCTGCTGCGCATCGACGACGAGAGCACGCAGGGCCGGGATCTGGCCTGGGCGCTTCAGAAGATGCGGGGCCCAGCGGGCAAGCGGGTGCTGCTCACCATCATGCGCGAGGGCTTCAACGCGCCTCGCGAGCTGGCCATCATCCGGGACCACATCCGCATCGTCTCCGTGGAGGGAGCGCTCTACGGCGGCATCGGCTACGTGAAGGTGAAGAACTTTCAGGACCGCACGGACCTGTACCTGCGCAAGGAGCTGGACCGGCTGCGCGGGCTCAACGGCGGCAAGGAGCTGCGCGGGGTGGTGTTGGATCTGCGCAACAACCCGGGCGGGCTGCTGGATCAGGCGGTGGCGATCAGCGATCGCTTCCTGCCGGGCAACCTGACCATCGTCACCACGCGCGGGCGCAACGGCGGCAACGCCACCGAGGAGCGCAGCAAGGACCGCGACACGGAGGCCAACTACCCGCTGGTGGTGCTGGTGAACGCGGGGAGCGCCTCGGCCTCGGAGATCGTCGCCGGAGCGCTGCAGGACCACGGGCGCGCGGTCATCATGGGCACGCAGACCTTCGGCAAGGGCAGCGTACAGACGGTCATCGAGCTGGAGGACGGCTCGGGGCTGAAGCTCACCATCGCGCGCTACTACACGCCCAGCGGCCGCAGCATCCAGGAGCGCGGCATCACCCCGGACTTCGTCGTCCCGGATGATGTGGGCGGCAAGCCGGGCCGGGAGACGCGGGAGAGGGATCTGGAGCGCCACTTCAAGGCGGAGCCCGTCGTCTCGAGCCCCGAGCAGCCGAGCACTCCGCACACGCTGCCAGCCAACCTGAAGCCCTGGGATGTGGCCGAGAAGCTCAAGGATCCGCCGCTCAAGGTGTCGTTGGAGTACATCAACTCCCTGGCGGGCACCGAGCAGGCGACCCCGCAGCGAGCGGGGGCTTCGGACCGGTAGGTGCGTTCCCAACTGGCTTTTCGCCGCGCAGGCCATTTAATGCTCGGCTCATGTCGGGAAGAGAGAAGCGACGATCCTGGATCCGCGTGCTGGATGCGGCGCTGAGTGGCGTGCTGGTGGGCCTGCTCGCCGCGGGCCCGGCCCTGGCGCAGCAACCTTCACCACGCCTGGTGCCGCGCGAACTCCCTGCCGCGTCGATGCCGAAGCTCACCGTGGTGGTGGTGCCGCTGGATGCGGCCGCGCAAGCCCAGGTGCCCCGGCTGCTGTACCAGGCCGAGCAGGATCTCGCGGGCGCGGGCCGCTTCCACTTCGTGCCCCTGGCCGATGCGCTGGAGCCAAAGGCGGCCCGTGAGCGCGAGGCCAAGGCCGAGGAGGCCGCCGCCGCGCTCAAGGAAGGCCAGAAGGCCTACGACGAGCTGGACACGCAGAAGGCGCTGCAGCAGTTCGACAAGGCGGCGCAGACCTACGAGGCGAGCGATCTGTCCAAGCACTTCGCGGACATGAGCCGGGCGCGGGTGATGAAGATCGCCTCGTACGTGGCCAACGGCGACACCAAGACGTTCGCGCGGGAGCTGAAGGAGGTGCTCGCCCGGAACCCTGGCGCCGAGTTCTCCCCCAACTACTTCCCCCGAGAGGAGCTGGCCCTCGTCGAGAAGACGCGCAAGGCCATTCTCGCCGAGGCCAACAAGACGCTCCAGGTGAAGACCGGCGACGTCAGCGCTCGAGTCTTCGTGGATGGGCAGTTCCAGGGCTTCTCGCCCGTGACGCTCTCGGGCCTCACGGCCGCCGAGCACTTCGTCACCATCATCGCGCCGGGCTATGTGCAGGCCCAGGGCAAGGCCCGAGGCGAGGCCAACTTCCCGCTCCAGCCCGTGCCCGCCGCGCAGCGCCTGAACATGCTGGAGCAGCGGATCGCGGACGAGCCCGATGGGTTGGATCGAGACGCGGCGCTCAAGGAGCTGGGGGCTCGCGCGGAGACGCAGCAGGTGGTGGGGCTGATGGTGCGCGGCACTCCCGGGGCGGCGGGGACTCCGGACGCCATCGCCGTCCGAGAGGACGTGACCGATGGCCACAACCTGGCCTATGCGACGGCGCCTCTGCCGCTGGCGGGCGAGGCGACGAATTCGGCGATCCAGTCGCTGCTGGCGAGCGTGCTCCAGTCGGACGCGCCGCGCGTGGAGGGGCAGCCGGTTCACATGCCGGCGATCCAGACGAACTCGGGCCGGAAGGTTGCGGGGTACGCGCTGCTGGCCACGGGCGCGGCGCTCGTGGCGGGAGGCGTGTTCTTCGGCCTCCAGGCCAAGTCCAAGTCGGATGAGTTCAAGAAGACGCCCCAGACGAGCCCTACTGCGGCGACGCTCAGCTCCGATGGGAAGCGGTTCGCGCTCTTTGCCGACGTGGGCATCATCGCGGGCCTCGTCTCAGGAGGAGTGGGCTCCTGGTTGGCCTTCGCGGACGGCGGGGGAGGAGGCGGAAAGACCGAGGCCCCGCCGCGCAGCCCGGCTCAGCCTCCGGCTCCCAAGCCCGCTCCGAGCCACGAGGTGAAGCCGGCTCCTGCTCCGCCCCCGAACCGTGAGCCGACGCCAGCGCCTCGTCCCGCGGAGAAGCCTGTCCCGACGCCCGCGCCCGCTCCGACGCCCGCGCCCGCGCCTGCGCCCCAGGGCAAGCCAGCCGCGAACACCCGCGCGGAAGAAGAGCGGCGTGCTCGTGAGGAGGCCGCGAAGCGCGAGGCGGAGGAGAAGCGCAAGCGCGAAGAGGAAGACAAGCGCCAGCGCGAGGAGGCGGCGAAGCGCGAGCAGGAGGAGCGCCTCAAGCGTGATGAATCCTCGAAGAAGCGCGGTGAGGACGAATCCGCGAAGAAGCGCGAGGAGGAAGCGAAGCGCAAGGAGGAGGAGAAGAAGAAGCGCGAGGAAGAGGACAAGAAGAAGAAGCTCGACGAGGACGATCTCCGGAACTACTGATCATGCGCTCTCAACAACTCCTGTGGTTGCTCGCGATCCTGGCGCTGCTGTCGGCCTGTAGCCTGCTGGTGGACTTCGATCCCGAGGGCCAGCCCTGTGACGCCCGGAACCAGTGCCTCCAGAACTACGTCTGCATGGACGGAGGCTGTGTCTCCTCGCCGGGTTCCAAGCCGGATGGCGGCACGGGCGGCACCAGCCTCTGCGAAGACCCCGCGCACTGCCCGGAGTCACCTCCCGAGGCTCACTGAAGCGACAGGAGCTTCGTCTTCACTTCTGCTACAGGACTTCAGGCCGGGGTGTTGCAGAACTGCTCGTAGTCGATGAACTCCACCTTGGCGCCGTCCGCGCAGACCGGGCACTTCGGATCGCGGCGCAGCTTCAACTCCTGGAAGCGCGTGCCGAGCGCATCGAACGTGAGCAGCCGGCCGATGAGCGGCTCGCCCTTGCCGAGGATCAGCTTGAGCGCCTCGTTGGCCTGCATCAGCCCGATGATTCCCGGCAGCACACCCAGCACCCCCGCCTCCGCGCACGAGGGCGCCATGTCCGGCGGCGGCGGAGCCGGGTAGAGGCAGCGGTAGCACGGGCCCTGCCCGGGAACGAACGTGGTGGCCTGGCCCTCGAAGCGGAAGATGGAGCCGTGGATGTTCGGCTTGCGCGTCACCACGCACGCATCGTTCAGCAGGTAGCGCGTGGGGAAGTTGTCCCCCCCATCCAGCACCATGTCGAAGCCCTCGAGGATGCGCAGCACGTTCTGCGAGGTGAGCCGCTCGGAGAAGGGCACCACCTTCACGTCCGGGTTGAGCGCCTCGATGGCGGCCCGGGCGCTCTCCGTCTTCGGTTGGCCTTGGCGCTCGCGGGTGTGGATGACCTGGCGCTGGAGGTTGCTCAGGTCCACCACGTCCATGTCCACGATTCCCAGCGTCCCCACGCCCGCCGCGGCCAGGTAGAGCGCCGCCGGCGAGCCGAGCCCGCCCGCGCCCAGCAGCAGCACCCGGGCCTTGAGCAGCTTCTCCTGCCCGGCCTCGCCCACCTCGGGGAGCATGAGGTGGCGGCGGTAGCGCTCCTTCTGCTCGGCGCTCAGCGCGAAGGGCTTCTCCACCGGGTAGGCCGAGTCACTCCAGCGGTTGTACCCGCCCGCCATGGAGGCCACGCGCTCGTAGCCCATCTCCCGCAGCGTCCGCGCCGCGAGCGCCGAGCGGGTTCCCCCCGCGCAGTAGACGATGAGCTCCTCGTCCCGCTGGGCCTTCTCCTCGATGCGCAGCTCCAGGTAGCCCCGAGGGATGTGGAGCGCTCCAGGCAGCCGGCCCGCCGCATGCTCGTCCGACTCGCGCACGTCGAGGAGCTTCACGGTGGCCCGAGCGTCCAGCAGGCGCTTGACGTCCTCCACGGAGACCTCGCGGATCCCCTGCTTCACGCTCGACAGCAGCTCTCGAAAAGTGGTCGCCATGCGGGAGAGTCATAACCCGAGGCCTATCCGCCCGCGATGGCCGGGATGATGGTGATGCGATCCGTGTCGCGTACCGGAGTGTCCAGCTCCTGGAGGAAGCGGATGTCCTCGTCGTTGTGGAACACGTTCACGTAGCGGCGCACGGCGCCCTTGTCGTCGAACAGCCGCGCGCCGAGGCCGGGGAAGCGCTTCTCCAGCTCCTTGAGCACCTCGCCCACGGTGGCGCCGGAGGTGGTGATCTCCTCCTGGTTGCGAGTGAAGCTGCGCAGCGGCGTGGGGATGCGGACCTTCGCCATGCTCCTCTCCTGTGCACGCGGAGTGCGTCCTGGCGCGAGCGGCCAGGAGCCTCCAGAGCTGAAAACCGCCGCCGGGGCATAGCAGGAGCCCCACGTCATCGTCTGCCTGCCTGCCCGGCCTCGCGTGGCCTCCCTGCCGCGGCGTGGCTGGAGGGCCACACGCTACAGAGATGTAACCCCGCGAAATCAAAGGGTTACCCCTGCTCGCGGCGGCAGTTTTCGTGACCTGTAGCACGAGTGGTGTTGGCATCCGGCGTGCTGAGGGACAGACGCAGGAGGAAGTCACCAACATGAGCAAGCGCGTCGGAGTGCTGATGGGCGGGTGGGGCGAGGAGCGGGAGATTTCACTGAAGACTGGCGAGGCGGTGGTGGCCGCGCTGGAGGAGCAGGGCCACACGGTGACGCGCGTCTTCGCCGGGCCGGGGCTGGACCGGGTGCTGCGGTCGGCGGAGATGGAGGTGGCCTTCCTCGCGCTGCACGGGCGCATGGGCGAGGACGGCAAGGTGCAGGGGCTGCTGGAGCTGCTGGAGCTGCCGTACACGGGCTCTGGAGTGCTCGCCTCCGCGCTGGCGATGAACAAGCCCTTCGCCAAGAAGCTGTTCCGGCTGCACAACCTGCCCACGCCGCAGGGCTACCGCATCGGCCGCGACGAGCTGCCCACGCTCCTGGAGCGCCATGGAGATCTGGGCTTCCCCGCGGTGGTGAAGCCGGCGTGCGGAGGCTCCTCGGTGGGCCTGGCGCTGGTGAATGACCCCGAGGCGCTGACCTCCGCGGTGGCCCAGGCGTGCTGCTACGGCGGCGAGGCCCTGGTGGAGCGCTTCGTGCGCGGCCGCGAGGTGACGGTGGGGATTCTGGGCGGCGAGGTGCTGGGCAGCTGCGAGATCTCCTCTCCCCGCGAGGGCTTCGACTACGAGGCGAAGTACAAGGGGGGCTCGCGCTACCACCTGCCGCCGCGGATGTCGCCCACGCGCGTTTCGAACGTGGAGCAGCTGGCGCTCTCGGCGTGGCAGGCGCTGGGCTGCCGCGGCTATGGCCGGGTGGATCTGATCTGCTCCGAGGAGGAGAACGACGTCGTCCTCGAGGTGAACACGCTGCCCGGGCTGACGCCGATGAGCCTGCTGCCGAAGATCGCCGCGCAGCGAGGCATCAGCTTCCCGCAGCTGTGCGAGCGAATTCTCGCGCTGGCCAGCCGCGACGAGGTGGGAGTGACGGAGGCGCCGGAGATGGCCACCGTGCAGCCCGCCCCGCGCCGCGCCGTGGGCGGCTGAGCGGTGAGGAGGGGAGGGTGGAGAGCCGTGCTCCCTCCCGTTGCTCCGTGCTGAAGAGCCCTCTCGCTATCCTGGCGTGAGTGTCTGGCACTCTTCGTTGAAGGGCAGCCTCACGGTGAAGCGAGTGTATTGGCCCACCTCGCTCTCCACCGTCAGGCTTCCACTGTGGAGTCTGACAATGTCGTAGCTCAGCGACAGACCCAGCCCGGTATTGCCTCCTCTCGGTGGTTTCGTGGTGAAGAACGGCTCGAAGATGCGGCCTTGGATGTCCTTCGGGATGCCGGGCCCATTATCCTCCACCTGGAGGAGGATATGACCGCCCTCGCGGCGGGTGCGCAGGGTAATGGTGGGCACGTAGTCGCTGGGGGCTTCGCGCTGCATCATCGACACGGCGTAGATGGCATTTTGAATGAGGTTCTGGAGCACGCGGCCCAGCTCCTGGGGCATCGCCAGCACCTTGCCCACGGCGGGCTCGAACTCCCGCACGAACCTCACCTCCAGCGCCGGGCTGCGGGCCCGCTCCCCGTAGTAGGTCAGCTTCAGGTACTGCTCCACGAGCGGGTTCACGTCCGTAGGCTCGAAGGTTCCGGAGCGGCCGCGGGCATGCTCCATCATGCTCCGGATGATGTGGTCCGCCCGTACCCCGTGCTGGTGGACAGTGGTCGCGTTCTGCTTGAAGTCAATGATGATGTCCTGGACCTCGCTCAGGAGGGCCTGAGGCCGCTCCTGCAGCGTCCGCTCCAACTCCTGGGACAGCTCGATACTGGCCTCGGACAGGTTGTTGATGAAGTTGAGCGGGTTCTTGAGTTCGTGTGCGATGCCCGAGGTGAGGTGGGCCAGGGAGGCCAGCTTCTCTGATTGGATGAGCTGGCTCTGGGTGCGCTGCAGCTCCTGGATGAGGGCCTGCTTGACGGTGTTCTCCTGGTGGAGGGCCGCGTTGGCCTTCTCCAGCTCGCGGGTGCGGTGGTGGATGCGCTCCTCCAGCTGCTGGTTGAGCCGCTCCAGGTCCGCGCGGGCTTGCTGCAAGGACGTGTTGCTCTGGCCCAGGGAGTGGCCCATCTGGACCAGTCCCTCGCCGGTGCGCTGCAGCTCGATGATGGGATAGGTGGGCAGGGGCTGCGAGTACGCGCCCTGGGCAATCCGTTGCATCATGGCCTCCAGGTTCAGCAGAGGATCCGCCAGCAAGGCGCTCATCCGGCGCACCTTCTGGTAGAGCCATGAGAAGAACAGGGCATAGAAAAGGATCAGACCGGCGATCAGGCCCAGCCCCACACGCAGGACGCGCCTGTTCAGCGCATGGGCCTCCGCGAAGATGTCTGCCTCGTTCACGACGACGAGCAGCTTCCAGTCGGTCCCCTCCACGGTGGACCAGGCCACCTGCTTGCCGCGCCCTGCCAGGGTGAGGGTCTCCAGCCCTTGCCGCGCGGAAGCCATCCGCTGGCCGAGCGCGCGGCTGTCCTCGCGCTTGAGCAGGTTGAAGCTGTCTGGCTTGAAGATGTCGTGCTCGAGGGGCTGCTGGTAGGAGTATTGGGTGAGCTCCTTCAGTCCCCAATCCAGCTCTGCCTGTTTGGGCAGCGCGATGATGGTGCTGCCCTGGCTTACCAGCATCCCATAGCCATTCCATGGCAGGTGGAGCTGGAGTACCTGCTGGTTGAAACGGTCAATGGTGACGTCCAGCCCCGCCACTCCCTCCATGCGGTTGCCACCTCCTGGATAGACCGGGGCCGTGGCCGCCGTCATCCATCCCTTGCCCGAGGTATCGACGTGCACGTCCGTCCAGACGACCTTGCGCTCGGGATTGTGTTTGCCGTCCGCCTGGTAATAGTAGCTGTAGGTGGAGAAGTCGTAGCCAGGGCCTGAGGCCGCGAGCACCTCTTTATAATCTCTATAGGGGTAGAACCGGGTCAGGTGATCCGCGGTGTCGATGTATGCCTGGGTGACCAGCGGCTGGGTCTCCACGAGGCTCTGGAGCAACGGATCAAGCTGGGCAAGCTGCAACGCCTTGGCGCGCTCGGGCTCACTGATGCGAGTGGGTTTGGAATAGATGAGACCCGCTCTGCCGGGGAGGCCATAGGCCGTATAGAGCGAGCCGTCCTGGGAGAAGAGATAGCGGGAGGACTCCTCGGCATCCGGGACGAAGGGCGTCACGAAGGCCCGCTCGGCCTGGCGGCGGAGCAGATCAACGTTCGACGTCACCGAGGCGAGCTGCGAGCTGATGTGCTCGGCTTGCTGCTGGGCGATGTATTGGAGTTGCTCGGTCGCCAGGCGTTGCAGGGTGGTGATGTTCTGCTGGCTTATGACGCTGTTGGTGATGAAGTATGCGGCAAGGAGTGCCAGCTCGATGAAGAAGACGGGGGCGAGCGCGCTCGTGAGGTAGGAGCGCCAGATGAGCCGCAGCAGCGACACGGGCGCAGGGGGGCTTCTGTCTGGTGGCAAGCTCATGGTCCTCGGCACTCGATGCGCCCGCACCTGAGCACGGTCGTCCCTCCACGGGTTGGAGAGAGCGCTTGGACTCGGTCGCAGCGCTGGCTGCCTGGATTGTGGATTGCGGCAGCAGGCCCCATCGTAGCAGTGCCTGGAGGCTGCCAACCATGGATGCGTCCTCCATCTTGCCCAACTTCTCCCTCGTGAAGGGCGGTCCGCTCTTCAGGGCCGAGCGCTGGCTCCACCTTGTCAGCCCCCGGCGCTCCAGCGTGGGCTGGCGCACGCTCGCCTTCGCGCTGCTGGCCTGGCTGCCTCTCCTCGTCCTCACGCTTCCTCGGGGCGGCACGGCACTGCGCTCCCTGCTCGCGGAGCTCCAGGTCCATGCTCAGATGCTGCTCGCGCTGCCTGTGTTCATCGCGGCCGAGCCCTACGTCGATGGACGCATCACCCTGGCCGCCCGCCAGTTCCTCGTCTCGCACCTGGTGGGGGTGGGCAGCCGGCCTGCCTTCGAGAGGTCCGCGCGCACGGCGATGCGGTGGCGCGATAGCAGCCTGGCGGAGGCCTGCCTGCTGGTGGGTGCCTTCGCCCTCTCGCTCGTGTCTGGGCTCGACTCCCACTTGGAGTGGGCTGTCACCGGGGCGAATGGGAGCCCCTCCCCGGCGGGCTGGTGGTACCTGACGGTGAGCCAGCCCCTCTTCCGGTTCCTGGCGCTGCGGTGGCTCTTCCGGGGCGTGCTCTGGGCGTACTTCCTGTTCCGCGTCTCGCGGCTACCCCTCGCCCTGATGCCCTCCCATCCGGACGTCACCGGCGGCCTGGGCTTTCTGCCCATCTGCCAGTCCGGCTTCGCGCCCGTCGTGTTCGCGCTGTCCGTGGTGGTGTCGGCGTACACGTGGGACACCCAGCCTCGGGGGCTCGCGAGCGGCCCGCTGCCCTACATCCTCCCCCTGGTCGTCCAGGGAGCCATCGCGGCCGTCGCCGTCTTCGCCCCCCTGGGCTTCTTCACGCCCCAGCTCGTGAAGGCGAAGCGGCGAGGAGACTCGGCATTCTCGGCGCTCGCGGCCTGGCACTCGCGGCACTTCGAGCGGAAGTGGTTTCACGAACACCCCGGCGACGAGCTGCTGGGCGCGCCCGACTTCTCCTCGCTGATCGATCTGGGGAGCAGCTTCACCGTCGCCCGGAAGATGCGCCTGTTCCCGTGGGACAGCCGTTCGCTGCTGGGCTTCGCCGCGGCTTCGCTCGCGCCGCTCGTGATCCTGCTGATGATGGACCGGAAGTTCCTCGCCGTCCTCAAGCAAGTCCACGGATGGCTGTTCTGAAGGGCGGGGCCGGGGCGCCGGCCTGGATCCCATTGGCGACTCCGTCCGGAGTAGGCAAGACTCTGCGCGGACCGTGATGCACCGCTGGCCCGCGCCTCGCGGAGCCCATACGCACGGGGGAGAGCGCGATGGGGAGTGACATCAGCACCGGGCACGATGCGCCAGGAGCGCCTCGGGGGACGAGCCGGATCAAGCCGCACCACCTGTACCTGGCCGTCATCGTCGCGGCCGTGGCGGGCGTGATTGTCGGGCTCGTCGCGCCGGAGCTGGGCAAGGCGCTCAAGCCCCTGGGCAGCGGCTTCGTCAGCCTCGTCAAGATGATGATCAGCCCCATCATCTTCTGCACCATCGTGCTCGGAGTCGGTTCGGTGCGGCAGGCCGCGAAGGTGGGCCACGTCGGTGGGCTCGCGCTCGGCTACTTCCTGACCATGTCCACCGTCGCGCTCGCGATTGGGCTCGTGGTTGGAAACCTGCTCCATCCCGGCTCGGAGCTGCACCTCACCGAGGCTCAGCGTACCGCGGGCGCCACGGCTGGCGGTGGCGAGTCCAAGAGCACGGCCGATTTCATCATCGGCATCATCCCTTCGACGCTCGTGTCCGCGCTGACCTCCGGGGAGGTGCTCCAGGCGCTGCTCGTGGCCTTGCTCGTGGGCTTCGCGGTGCAGGGCATGAGAGAGGCCGGGGCTCCCATCCTGCGCGCGGTCGGCTACTTCCAGCGCCTCGTCTTCAAGGTGCTCTCGATGATCATGTGGGCGGCGCCCGTCGGCGCGTTCGGTGCCATGGCGGCGGTCGTCGGCGCCACGGGAATCAATGCGCTCAAGAGCCTCGCGGTCATCATGCTGGGCTTCTACGCGACCTGTCTCGTCTTCGTGTTCGTCGTGCTGGGCACCATCCTTCGAGTGGCCACCGGCTTCTCCGTCTTCCGGCTGCTGCGCTACCTGGCTCGCGAGTTCCTGCTCATCCTGTCCACCTCGTCCTCCGAGACCGCGCTGCCTCGGCTCATCGCGAAGATGGAGCACCTGGGCGTCTCGCGCCCCGTCGTCGGAGTCGTCGTGCCGACGGGCTACTCGTTCAACCTCGACGGCACGGCCATCTACCTCACGATGGCCTCGCTGTTCATCGCCAACGCGCTCGGCAAGCCCCTGGTGCTGGGCGAGCAGATCTCCCTGCTGCTGTTCATGATCGTCGCCTCCAAGGGCGCCGCGGGCGTGACGGGGGCTGGAATCGCCACGCTGGCGGGCGGCCTGCAATCCCACCGGCCCGAGCTCGTCGATGGTGTTGGCTTCATCGTCGGCATCGACCGCTTCATGTCCGAGGCTCGCGCGCTGACGAACTTCGCTGGCAACGCCATTGCCACCGTGCTCATCGGCACGTGGACCCGGGAGATCGACAAGGAGCGGGCCCACCGGGTGCTCTCGGGCGAGCTCCCGTTCGACGAACAGCTCCATGAAGCGGCCGACGGTCACCCCGCGCCCGAGCCCGTCGTGGAGGCCGTAGCCAAGGCGAGATAGCGCGGAGCCGGCCTCCCGCGCCGTGACTTGGATCAGCCTCCAGTCACGTACCCACCCTTGCAGACGTGGATGGCGCCTCCGGCCTCGGGTTGGAACGCGAGCACCACTTCGTCTCCGAGCCGCGCCATCGACAGCCCTCCACCCTGCGCGCAGTAGGCGCCGTGGAGGGGCGCTTGCTGGCTCCAGCCCGCCTGGGCCAGGGTGCCAAAGCCGTCGTTGTCGCTCGCCGAGTCCTGGCTGTTGTACGACACCGGCTTGCTGGGCGTCATGAGCCCGCTGATCGAGAACGTCTCCGTCTGCAACAGGGGATTGGAGCTCCCCGGGTGCACCAGGTGCATCACCCCCGCCAGCGCCGCCATGGCGAGCGGCTCGCCTGCCACATAGGGCTTGAGCCAGGGCTCCGGCTCTCCCTGCGTCGCCTTGTCGGGCCGGAAGGCGAAGTGGGCGACGGGGAATTCGCTCGGCGACCAGGCATTGCGGCTCGTGTTGTCCTGGGCGCCGCCATAGGGGTTCGTCGGGACGGTGACCACGTTGAAGGGGGCGGTGTTGTACGAGACCATGGCCAGCTGCGTCTGGCCCTTCACCTTGTGGACCAGGTAGAGCGAGGCGCCCAGGGAGCACAGGGCCAGCGAGCCATCCGTCGCCGCCCCCGGCACCGCGGCCGCGCCGCCCCACTCGCCACGCCGGTAGATGAGCGATTGGAGGGCTCCGCCCGCCGTGGGATAGACGAGCATGAGGCTCTGTCCGCCGTCGAAGGCCGCGAGCGCCAGGGAGCCCGTCACCCCGGTGGCGATGGGGGCGGGGGAGGCCGACCAGCCCGAGTCCACTCCATACGTGAGGCTCTGGAGCGAGCGCTCCGGCGTCTCGTAGACGAGCACCAGCCTGTCCGCCGTGGCCGCCAGCGCGAGCGGCCCTCCGCCCGCGGCTCCCAGCTTGCGCTCGGCCGACCAGCCATTGGCGTCCGAGGTGCGGAAGCAGAGCTCGCCGCCTTTCGTCGTGTAAACGAGGTACAGCGCTCCCGCGAACGAGGCGATCGCGAAGCGGTGCGCGTGGGGCACGGGGGTGGGCGTTGAGCCTCCCCACTGGAAGCGCCTCCCCCAGAGGAACTGGAACCAGTTGCTGGCGGTGTCGTTCTTCCCGAGAGAGCCGAGCCCGAAGTTCTCCTCGATGGTGCGCAGGAGGCTGTAGTGGTTGTAGCCCTCCGCTTCCTCGCCGGGCTCAATCATGTCTCCGAGCAGCACCGTGTAGATCTGGTTCGGGCCGTCGTAGACGCTCGAGTTCTGCGCGTCATAGGACGACTCGAAGTCCGCCTCGTCGAAGGTGACCACCACCAGCGTCCGCGGGGGCAGGTGCGAGCTTGGGCCCGGGAAGCGCAGGGCGCCGAAGAACGACTCGAGCCAGGACGCGGCTTGATCCACCAGGGCCGGGGCCCGCTGCTGGGGAGCGCTCTGCGTGCCGTCCAGGTAGTGGCCGTCATTCCACATGTTGGGGGTGAACCAGGCGTAGTTCGGCAGGGTGCCGTTCAGGAGGTCGGCCCAGAACGCGCTCTCGTCCTGGATGCGAGCCCACCGGGCCTGGCTCTGCTGGATGTTCGCGAAGGAAGAGAAGGGGTTGTGCTTGATGACGTACGGGTACTCGTCCTTGGGCTGGAGCGTGGAGGACCACGGAGTGTTCTGCGGGATGTAGCTCTGCATGTAGGCCTTCCACGTGAGGCCGTACGGTGACTCCTCGATGAGATCGACGATGGTCCGCTGGGGCAGGGGGGCCGGAGCGTCGTCGCTCGTGACGTTGCAGAGCTCTCCGGCGATCGAGGCGATGTAGTTGGTCTGCGATGGGTGCATGATCCCGAAGGAGTTGCGCAGCACCCGCCCCCGCTGTGCCAGGCCCCGGAAGTAGCGGTTCTGCATGACGTAGCTGCGGTACTGGTTCTCGAACATGATCACGAGCACGTGATCGAAGGGGCGGCGGTGCTGTGCGCTCATGGGGCTCTCTCTCAGCGGTGGGGCGGGTGCCAGGAGCATCGCACGGGGAGGGCGCCGTGAGGTGGCACTGACGTGCCGCTGGCGCGTCGGGGAGGGCCCGCGCCTGCTTGCGCTCCCCGCGGGGTTGGGCGAGCCTTGAGGCTCCGCCGTGAGCCATCCCCGCTACTTCGTTCCCCACGCTGCCACCCCGGCCGAGCCCGTTCGACCGGAGGCCTCCGCCGTGGTGAATGTGGTGGACGCGTTCCGCCTGGAGTCCGGTTACCTGGGCGAACAGGAATGGATCGTCGGGCTCGATGCGGTGGGCCAGATGCTCGCCGTGCCCGCCAGCGAGCGCGGGCTGCTCCCGGCCAGCGCCCAGGCTCAGCTCGCGCACCATGAGGTCTCCTCCGGACGCTCGCCCCGGCGCATTGCCGCCGCCGAGCTCTTCTTCTTCTCGGTGGAGCTCGTCGAGCATCCCCCGGACGAGGAGGGCATCAATGATCCGGTCTATCTCTACGGGACGTTGATGGGGCCGTGGCCGAGCGAGGCGCTGGCGCGGGTCCCGGGCCAGCTCACCGTGAACCGAGGCGCGGTGCTCGCGGGGCTGGTGCATGGCGCCAGCGAGGCCTTCTTCTACGCGCAGGACCCCGAGAGCAAGACAACGCCTCGCAGCTACCACGCGCTGCTTCCCGGAGACCGCGCCGAGTCCCTCGCGGAGGGGCGTGGGCTGGTGCTGGCGTACCCGGCCGTGCCCGTGGATATGCAGGTGCATAACGCCGCGAACGATCGGCTCGTGGCGGACATCCTCCACGATGTGCTCGAGCAGCTCCTGCAGGATGCCCGCGCGCACGAGGGCCCGGAGCTGCTCCGGCAGATGGAGCTGCCCGTGCCCAGCCGCATCCAGGCCATCGCGGAGCTCGAGTCGCGCGGCTACGAGGTGAACGGAGACGTGGCCATCCTGCGGCGCCCTCGTGGCGGGCTGGTCGGCAAGCTGGCGGGCTTGCTGGGCGGGGAGAAGGTGAAGGTTCCCCCGGAGGCGGGCCCTCCCGAGTTCCTCGAGCTCGCGCGTCGCGCGCTCGGTGCGATTCCGGGCTGGCCCAACGAGGCGGAGCGTACGCTGCGCTCGCTGATCCGCCCCGGCAGCGGCATGGCGGCGGGGCCGAGGTCCATTCCGCAGATCCCTGCACGGCCCGCTGGCGCTCCCCCGCTCATTCCACCGCGTCCACCTCCTCCTCCGGCTCGCCCGAGCGACTGGATGAAGGATTTCCTCGACGCACATACCCACACTCGCGGGGAGAAGGCGAAGCTCACGCGCTCGCGCTCGTCCATTCCCGCGGTCGCGCCCAAGGCCCCCGCCGCGCCCAAGGCGCCCGAGTGGCTCTCCGACTTCGCGCCGAGCTCGGACGCGCCCGCGTCAGCGCCTGCTCCCGCCTCGCGCCCTCGCCGTGAGGCCACGGCCGGCGAGCCTGATCCTGCTCCGAACAAGAAGCCGGACTGGATGTCGGACTTCGAGGGCTGAGCCAGGAAGGCTCAAGGGCCCCCTGTGTCCAGGGACTTTCGGAGAATCTGCCCGTCTATGCTGATCGCGTAGGTGACTCCGCCATCGAGCATGCCGTAGGACATCCCGCAGTTCTCGGGCTTGAACTCAATCCGGACGAAGATTGTGTCCCCTTGTCGTAAGGCCTGATACCCGTACGCGGTCTGTTTGTCCCGGCATGGGAGGTTCGTTGGGTCGGGATTCAGGAAGTCATCGGCTGCGATTCGGATGGCTTGAAGCGTATAGCCATCGACGCTGGTGTCCACCTGGAGCCTGCTATCAAAAACAGGGAGTTGGACTCGCATGTCCGCGAATTCGGGCTGCTGCCGCTTGGGAACACAGGTGCAACCGAACAGGCTCGCCAGTGACTTGCACGGACCGTGAGCACATCCCGTGAACAACATGGCTATCACGATCAGCAGCACTCTCATGCGTTCACTCGGAGCGGAGTAGGAGCCATGGCCGGAGACCCTAGGTTTCGATGATGGAGACTTCCAATTTGCCGGTCTTGGCATTTCGCCTGTAGTCGACCGTGGCGACGTCGTGAGATTGCCACGTCCCCTGGGCATCCAGGGTCCACATCTGCACCTTGCGCGAGCGGGTGCTGAACTGGAAGAAACCGTCACAGGTGGGTTCGTCACGGTCCTCCCGTGAAAAGAAGGCCGCCATTCCCAGCCTGATCTCGCCGTTGTCGTGGAGGGCCTCCTGGAGGTACTGCTCCGTCTCGACAAGGTAGATGATGTCTTCCTTGGTGAAGACGCGCGGAGATGGGTGGCTGTGGATCGCGAAGACGTATTTGATCCGCTTGTCCGGATCTTGGGGATCATCGGCGTACCGAGCGTCGATGACGCGACGAGGTAAGGTGCAGAAGCGATTGCCTGACGAGCTGTTCTGGGTCTCGGGGGTCGCAATCAGGCTCGTTTCGTACAGGCCAGCGGGCGTGTGATAGATCCAGGCGCAGTACTCGGTGGATTCGTCCTGGGAGTACTGGACATAGACATCGCCGAATCGCTTCATGTCCACCTTGCGCTTGGAGGCGCCAGGCAGGGCCATCAGGCGCGGGCAGGCATGAACCAAGGCCTCGAAGTACGTGGGGAATGCGCCGCCCTTGAGCGGGGCCGGGAGTGCGTATTCGTATCCCACAGGAGGCCGCTCCGCGGGGATCACGACGACAGCTGGCGGCAGCGAGGGGGCGCAGCTCGTCGTCAGCAGGCCTGCCGCCAGGAGCAGGCGGCCTATTTGGGGTTGGATCACTGCGAGCCTCTGCGCACATGACGGTAGTTGCCCTACCTGCGCTCATGCAACGAGGGATGATAACGTCTCCCCACTTTAGAAAGGGGAACGATGGGTCACGAAAAGCCGGTCGAGCCGTTTTCGGATCTCCACCGCGAGGGCGATCACGTCCGCGCAACGCTGCTGCATGATCCCACTGTCGAAGGCCTGGACATGGCCATCTACATGGACGCCTCTGGCAGCATGCGCGAGGAGTACGAGTACAAGCGGCCCTCTCGCAGCTTTCTGGAGTGGCTCCGCAGCGCTCCGCTGAAGGAGGCCTCCAACCAGGTCGAGCCCCAGGTTCAGTGGATGCTCGAGTACCTGGCCACCAAGGATCGCAACGGCATGCTCCGCGTCGCCTACTGGGCCTGCGGCCCCATGGGCAAGGACGTCGAGGTGATCGGCGAGCTCAAGGGCGTCGACGTCAAGCAGTACAAGTTCCCCGGAGCCACGAGGCTCGGGAGCGCCACCAGCCTGCTCCCCGCCATGAAGGACTACGTCCGCTACCTCAAGGAGCAGCTCAAGCAGGGTGCCAAGCGCGGCTGCGCGGTCATCGTCACCGACGGCCGGCTGAGCGACGCGGACGACGTCCAGGTGTACTCCGCCGAGGTCGCCCGGGAGATCGCCGCCGGCCGCCTGCCGCGGATCAACTTCATCCTCGTGGGGGTCGGTGACGACGTGGATGAGGAGCAGCTCGAGGAGATCGCCCACACCGAGTACAAGGGCGTGGGCCACCTCTGGTGCCACCGCATCGCCTCCGAGATCACCCAGGTCGCCGAGCTGGTGGCCGTGCTCGTGGACGAGAACATGACAGTCGCCGCTGGCGGCACCATCTATGACGACCGCGGCAAGGTGCTGAGGAGCTACGAGGGCCGCCTGCCCGCGGTGCTCGAGTTCGATGTGCCCGAGGGCGCCAAGAGCTTCATCCTCGAGGTGAACGGCCAGCGCTACACGCAGCCGCTCCCCGACGAGGAGCACCACGACGAGGACCACCACTGATGGCTGGCCACGAGGTCATCGTTCGTCCCTTCTCCGACGTTCACCGGACGGGCAACAAGGTGGTTGCCACGCTCCTGCACGATCCCACCGTGGAGGGCCTGGATGTGGCCCTCTACATGGATGGCTCGGCGAGCATGGAGAACGAGTACGGCCCGCGTGGTGTGCTCGCCAAGCTCGCGCCCGTGAAGAACCAGGTCGAGCCCCAGATGCGGTGGATGCTCGAATACCTGGCCAGCAAGGACCGTGACGGCAAGGTGCGCGTGGCCTACTGGGCGACCAGTGATGGCGCCCAGCTGGAGCTGGTGGGCGATCTCACCGGCCCCGAGGCCAAGGACTATCGCTTCCCCGGCCCGAAGTTCTACGGCAAGGCCACGGTGATGCTCCCGGTGCTCCGCGACTTCGTGGCGCACATGAAGCAGCAGATCCAGGTGGGCGCCAAGCGCGGCCTAGCGGTGATCATCACCGACTCGCAGATCTCCGATCCCAACGACGTGCGCGCCTATGCCACGCAGGTGGCCAAGGAGATCGTCGCGGGCCGGCTGCCTCGGATGAACTTCGTGTTCGTGGGCGTCGGCAGCAGCGTGGACGAAGAGCAGATGGAGGACATCTCCCACGAGACGTATCCGGGCGTCGGTCACCTGTGGTGCCACCGGATCGCCGACCGCCTGGAAGAGATGGCCGAGCTGGTGGCCGTGCTCGTGGATGACACGATGACCGTGGCCGCTGGCGGCACCATCTATGACGAGGGCGGGAAGATCCTGAAGGCCTATGAGGGCCGCCTGCCGGCGGTGCTCGAGTTCGAGGTTCCGTCCACGTGCAAGGCCTTCACCCTCGAGGTCGCGGGACAGCGCTTCACCCAGCCGATCCCTGAAGAGCACGAGGACGAGCACCATGACGAGCAGGAGGAGCCAGCGTCGGAGCCAGTGAGCGCTCCCGCGGCTTCTCCCGCCCGTTCGCATCGCGGTCACCGCCACTAGGGAGCGACATGTCGCAGCCGAAGAAGTTCGCCCGGCTTACCGGGATCTCCGCTGGCCCTGCGGCCCAGAGCGCTCAGGGCCAGGGCGTGCGCGTGAAGCACGAGCACGGTCCGGAGTGCAATCACGACCATGACCACGGACATGCGCACGGCCATGAGCACCACGGTCATGACCATCACGGCCATGATCACCATGGGCATGACCACCATGGCCATGATCATCATCACCCGTCCCGGCCGATCCGGCCTCCCGGGAACCGGCCGGCGGAGGGTGGGGGAGTGGCGCTCCAGCTCGATCTGGAGGGCACGCTCCCGGGCGAGACGGATGACATCGGGCGCTTCGAGAAACTCGAAGATGCCCTCGAAGCGCAGCGCGGCATCATCGATGTCCACCTCCGGCGGGATCTCGGCTACCCAGAGGTCTGCATCCACTATCAGCCCGAGCTGGTGACCGCGGCGCAGTTGCTGGCGCTCGCGCAGAGCACTGGCGCCGGGGTGGCCGCTCGCTACAAGCAGTTCACCTGGTTCGTGCGCGGGATGAGCTCGGCCGATGCGGCGACGGTGATCGAGACCGCTGTCAGCCGGATGAAGGGCGTGCTCTCCGCCAGCGTGGCGTATGCCAGCGAGCGCCTCGTCATCGAGTACGACAGCGAGGAGCTCTCGCTGGGCGACGTCGAGGCTCGCGTCACGGCGCTCCGCTACGGGCTGGAGGTCCCCTCCGCGGGCCATGCCTGCTCGCACCACGCGCATGGGGGCGGTCTGGCTCCCAAGCTCGAGCTGCCGCTGGTGGTGGCCTCGGGGGTCCTCCTCGTCACTGGCTGGCTCGTCCAGCGGTTTGCGCCCGTCCCCGCTCTGGTCCCCACGCTCATCTGGGCGCTCGGCATGGCGAGCGGTGGGTTCTTCGCCATCCGCGGCTCCATCCAGTCGATTGCCCAGCTCCGCATCGACATCGAGACGATGATGGTCGTGGCGGCCCTCGGCGCGGCGGTGCTCGGCGCCTGGTTCGAGGGCGCCTTCCTGCTCTTCCTGTTCAGCGCGGGCCATGCGCTCGAACACCGGGTCATGGATCGGGCTCGCCGGTCCATTGAGGCGCTCGGGGAGCTGCGCCCCGAGGTGGCTCGGGTCCGGCGCGGTGGCGATGTCGTCGAAGTTCCCGTGAGCGGCGTGCAGCGCGGGGAGCGCATCGTCGTCCGGCCCGGAGACCGGGTGCCCCTCGATGGCGTCATCCGCGAGGGCAAGAGCTCGCTCGAGCAGGCCGCCATTACCGGCGAGTCCCTCCCCGTGCCCAAGAAGCCCGGCGATGAGGTGTTCTCCGGCACCATCAACTGCGAGGCGCTGCTGGAGATCGAGGTCACCAAGCTCTCCTCGGAGTCGGTGCTCGCCCGGGTGGTGGACATGGTCGCCCAGGCCGAGGCTCAGAAGGGGCCCAACCAGCGCTTCGCTCAGCGCCTGGAGCGCACCTTCGCGCCGCTCGTCGTGATCGCCGCCGTGATCTTCCCAGTGGTGCTCGTGTTGCTCGGCACTCCGGTCAAGGAGGCCGTGCTGCGCGCCGTGGCGCTGCTCGTCGCGGCCTCTCCCTGTGCGCTGGCCATCTCTACTCCCTCCGCCGTGCTCTCCGCCGTGGCGGCGGCGGCTCGCGGGGGCGTGCTCATCAAGGGCGGCATCTACCTGGAGCTGCTCGGCGGCGTCCGCGCCATCGCCTTCGACAAGACGGGCACCCTCACCGTGGGCCGTCCCAAGGTGCTCGCCACTTCACCGGCGCCGGGAGTGGCTCGCGAGGAGCTGCTCGCCACCGCCGCCGCGGTCGAGTCACTCTCCGCCCACCCGCTGGCTCGGGCCGTGGTGGACGCCGCCGCCGAGCAGAAGGTCCAGCTCCCCGTGGGCAAGGATCTCGAGGCCATTCACGGCAAGGGCATCCGCGCGAAGATTGGCGAGGACTCGGTGGAGGTCGGCAGCCTCGCGCTCTTCGAGGGCGAGTCCGTGCCGGCCGAGATTGGCGCGGAGGTGCGGAAGCTCGAGGAGGCCGGGCAGACCACGATGGTGGTGCGCAAGGCGGGGCGCTACCTGGGAGTGCTCGGGCTGGCGGACACCGTTCGCAGCGGCGCGCGCCATACCGTCCAGCTGCTCAAGCAGGCTGGCATCCAGCGCACGGTGATGCTCTCCGGCGACAACGCCCGCGTGGCTCAGGCCATTGCCGCCCAGGTGGGCATCGACGAGGCGCGGGCTCCGCTGATGCCTGCCGACAAGGTCACCGCCGTCCGTGAGCTCGGCAAGCAGGGCGCGGTGGCGATGGTGGGGGATGGCGTGAATGATGCTCCCGCGCTCGCCGCCGCCGCTGTGGGGGTGGCCATGGGCGGAGCGGGCTCGGATGCCGCGCTCGAGACCGCCGACGTGGTGCTGATGAGCGATGACCTCTCCAAGCTGCCGTTCGCGCTGGGGCTCTCGCACAAGGCCACCGGGGTGATGAAGCAGAACCTGGTGATCGCGCTGGGAGTCAGCGCCGTGCTGATTGTCGCCGCCATCCTCGGGCTCACCCAGATCAGCCAGGCCGTGGTGTTCCACGAGGGCAGCACGCTCCTGGTGGTCTTCAACGGGCTGCGGTTGCTCACCTATCGGCCTCCGGCTCCGGCGGCGCTGCCGGTGGCGGCTACAGGGGTCCAGTCCGCGGCGGGCTAGCCGCAATGGCAAACATGCGGGTGAAAGGCCTGGGTGGCAGGTGCTCTGCCGGCGCGGGTCTGTCCGAACTGGTCTGACAGCCAGACAGGTTTGGCAAGAGCTCACCCCGGGGGAACCCGGTTGGCATACTCGCCATCCAGAAAGCACTCATCCTGGCGGTAGGCGCTTCTTCATCCTCAGCAGGCCGTACGCCGCCAGGGTGGAGGAGTCCTTGATGCGGCCCTCGAGCACGTGCGCCTCGAACTGCTCGAGGGTGACTCGGGTGCACACCAAGTCGCTCTCCTCGGGCTCCAGGCTCTGTGGACCCTGGGAGAGCTCCTCTGCCAGGAA